>JAUXNR010000939.1 GCA_030682755.1 Flavobacterium sp. | reverse complement strand
GGTTTCTTGGTGAAAAAGAAGGATTATCTTGCTTGGTATAACGAACCCCTAAATCCATTTCAACAGAACCTCGCGGTTGCACATCAATGGTATTACTACCAAAAATGGTTTCAAAAAAACCGGAGTTTACATAATAACGTGGTAATAAATCTTTTTGAGCAACATCACTTCCTGCTTTTTTCCCTTCAATAGCATCTAATTTCTGCTTGAAATAATTTCGCATGGCTTCTTTTTGAACCAAGTCATAATATTCTTTCGGGGTTAAAATTAAAGGATACGTAATGTTATATCCTCCCACAGAACTGTTATAAACATAACGGTCCGTAATGGGATCATAAGTATAAGCAGACAAAATACTGTTTGGATTGTTCAACAATAATTTTCCTATGGAAAAACCTGTTGAATCCTGTGGCGTTTGTGTATCGTCATCTACTTGAGAAAACCCAGTGAAACCACAACAAAAAACCAACAAAACGAAAGTGATTTTTTTTAAAATTTGCACACGAATATTAGTAATCTTTTTCAAGAATTATAAGTTTTTTAAAGCTTGTTTTATAATAGTTTCAATTGTGGCATTAGGATTTTCTTTCACCATTTTGTCCACCACTTTCTCTGCCAATTTTTTGTTAAATCCTAAAACCTCCAAAGCAGATAACGCTTCATCTTTATTTGTATTGTTCGCAAAGGTAGAAACTTCATCTAAGTCGTAAATTTTCACCACTTTGTCTTTCAAATCCAAAATAACGCGTTGTGCTGTTTTAGCTCCAATTCCTTTGATGGATTGAATAGCATTTACGTCAGCAACAGCTATGGCTTGAATAATTTGTTTTGGATCTAAAGAAGATAACATTGTTCTGGCTATTGAAGCTCCAATTCCGGAAACAGACAAAAGCAATTTAAACAATTCCTTTTCAGATTTTTCGGCAAAGCCAAATAAAGTATGCGAATCTTCTTTTACTTGAAGAAACGTATACAATTTTAAATTTTCTGAATCTGAAATTTGAGAATATGTATGAAGTGAAATGTTAATATCATAACCAACTCCATTGCAGTCAATAACTACAGAAGTGGGAGTTTTTTCTGTTAATCTACCCTGAATATACGCTATCATGTGTTGGCTAAGTTGCTTTCAAATGTAACAAAAAACTTTAATTTATAATCATTTAACCAAACAAACACAAAAAATCTATTAAAAACTAACTTTTATAGACTTGAATCGTTTTTCTTTTTCCTGTGCATCAACCACTGCTACAGCGGCCATGTTCACCATTTCTTCTACACTTGCTCCCAATTGAAAAATGTGAACAGGCTTGTCTAACCCTAACATTATCGGGCCAATTGAATCAACATTATAAAGCTCTTTCAGCATTTTATAATTGATATTTGCGGCTTCTAAATTAGGGAATATCAAGGTGTTTACTTTCTTTCCGGCTAATTTAGAAAAAGGAAACTTGTTTTTTAGCATTTCTGAATTCAAAGCAAAATCCGTTTGAATCTCTCCATCCACAATCAAATCAGGATAATATTTATGTAAATAAGCTACCGCTTCTCTGACTTTTACGGCACTTGCATTTTGAGAAGAACCGAAATTTGAATACGAAACCATAGCAATAACCGGTTCCACGCCAAACATACGAGCCGTTCGAGCCGTCATCAACGCAATTTTTGCTAAGTCATCCGCACTAGGATCAACATTGATGGCCGTATCCGATAAAAACATCGGACCTCGTTTGGTCATCATCAAATTAGTTGTTGCAATTCGAGTCACACCCGGAGCTTTATCAATCAACTGCATAATTGGTTTCACAACTGAGGGATAACTTCTTGAATATCCTGTTATCAACGCATCTGCTTCACCTTCATTCACCATCATTGCGGCAAAATAATTGCGTTCCCGCATCCATTTTTGAGCATCTAACAATGTTATTCCTCTGCGTTTTCTGCTTTCCCAAAAAGTAGTGGCATACTGCAATCGTTTTTCATCACATTCATTGGTTTTAGGGTCAAGAATTGGAACTTCTGCAAAAAATCCAATTTCTTCTTTTAATTCTAAAATGATTTCTTTATTTCCTAACAAAATTGGTTTGCCAATGCCTTCTTCCAAAACAATTTGAGCGGCTTTCAACACGTCCAAATGATCGGCTTCTGCAAAAACCACTCGTTTTGGGTCTGTTTTCGCTCGGTTAGACAACAAACGAACGATTTTATTATCTGAACCCAAACGCTCTGCTAATTCTTCTTCGTATTTTTCCCAATCCAAAATCGGATGTTGTGCCACACCGGATTCCATAGCTGCTTTTGCAACGGCTGGTGCCACAATGGTAATCAACCTCGGGTCAAATGGTTTTGGAATGATATAATCACGACCAAAATTCAACTTGGTTTCGCCATATGCAATATTTACTTGCTCCGGAACCGGCATTTTGGCCAATTGAGCTAACGCATGAACGGCAGCCATTTTCATGGCTTCGTTTATTTTTGTCGCTCTAACATCCAAAGCACCTCTAAAAATGTACGGGAATCCCAACACATTATTCACTTGATTCGGATGGTCTGAACGACCGGTTGCCATAATGATATCTTTTCGGGTGTTTACAGCCAAATTATATTCAATTTCCGGAATTGGATTGGCCATCGCAAAAACAATCGGATCATTGGCCATACCCAAAAGCATTTCAGGAGTTAAAATGTTTCCGGCTGACAATCCTAAAAAAACATCCGCATTAACCAAAGCTTGTTGCAATGAAGTTCCTGCAGTTGCATGAGTATAATTCCGTTGCAAAGGAGATAAATCAGTACGTTCCGGATGCAACACACCATCTCGGTCAAACATGATGATGTTCTCAACTTTCACACCTAATAATAAATACAAATTAGCACAAGCCAATGCCGCTGAACCTGCTCCGGAAACCACCACTTTAATGTCAGTTGCTTTTTTTCCGGCTAGTTCCAACGCATTTAACAATGCGGCAGATGAAATAATGGCCGTTCCGTGTTGATCATCGTGCATCACCGGAATATTCAATTCTTCCACCAAACGACGTTCAATTTCAAAGGATTCAGGTGCTTTAATATCTTCTAAATTTATGCCTCCAAAAGTGGGAGCGATATTCTTAACGGTTTCGATAAATGCATCGATATCTTTAGTGCCTACTTCAATATCAAACACATCAATATCGGCAAAGATTTTAAAAAGCAATGCTTTTCCTTCCATTACTGGTTTTGAAGCTTCGGGACCAATGTCACCTAAGCCTAAAACAGCAGTTCCGTTAGTGATTACGGCTACCAAATTTCCTTTGGCAGTATATTTATAAACGTTGTTTACGTCTTTTGCAATTTCCAAACAAGGTTCGGCCACTCCCGGTGAATAAGCTAACGATAAATCACGTTGTGTGGCGTATTTCTTGGTAGGCACCACCTGAATTTTACCCGGACTTGGTTTGGCATGATATAATAAGGCTTCTCTTCTTTTACTGTCTTTGTGCATGAGTAAAGCGATTCTTTAGTTTGACTTACAAAGGTAAAAGAGTTATGGAAATAAGGAAATTTTATGGAGATTCTTTTGGTGTTAATTTTTGGAAGTACATTTGTGTGAATTGTTTGGTACACTTTGATGAAAAGAAGCAATCATGCCCAAAAATAAATTTTTAAAACACATAGCAAAACAGAATAACTCTTGGAATAACAAATGGTTTTGCGGTTTAGTCTTTTCAAGTTATTGCGTAAACTAAGGTTGTTTCTTTCTATTTGATTGGTGCCAAATCTTTTAACACAATGAACCGTTTTATCAATGAGTGATTTATAATGTCTTAAACCATCTGAATAAATTCGTTTGGCTTTGGATAGCATCAACACATTAGTTACCAAGCCAAGTGTTCTTAATGTTCGTTTCCCAATTGCAAAACTGACAACCATTTTTGTTTTTCTTTGAAAAGCATACACAATCCAAATGGGATGGCTTTTACTTTTAATAAAACTTCTCATTTCATCTACTTCATAAATTTTACCTGATGCGATTGGAGGTGTTTTGATAGACCTTGCAATGGTAATGATTCTTTTTAAAACCGTTGTAGTAGAAATAGTTAGAATTCTTGCTGTACTTCTAATTCCAACACCTTCTTTAGTTAATTGTATAATGAATGAATTTATATTCTTATAACAAGCTTTGTTGGAATAATAATCTATACTTCTTGTGTTGCAACTTTTACAAAAATATTGCTGTTTTCTATTCTTGGTAAAACCGTTTTTAATGAACTTTTTCGATTTACAATTAGGACAAATTCCAGTATCACTAACTTTGCAACACGTGGTATCACTTTTCTTCATTACATTCGTTTTAAGCCTTTTTCAAATTTAAAAAAGGTAAACTTTACAGCTTACCTTTTTGTTTTAAATTTTGTTTATAAATTGATTTACAAATGGTTAAATTGTAATTATTGATTCATCACTAACTTTGGAACATTACCTTGGAACATTACCCTAATCATTTAAAGTCTATTTTTATATAAAAAAACAGCATTCAGCTTTTATGCTAACTGCTGTTTTTCAAGTATTTAATTTTAAAATTTAGACCATGCTCTAATTTGGGACATTACCCAGCTTACCTTTTAGGTTTAAATTTTATTTAAATATTGATTTACAAATGGTTAAATTATTAAAATTTGTTCATCACTAATTATGGAACATTACCCTAAAAACCGTGATATTTTACAGCATCGTTTTGATCAAATATTATATGGTATTTATTATGTAAAAGAAATGTTTGACGATTAAATGATTCCATATCTGTTGAAATTAAATAATCGCCAGTTTCTTTAATTGAAAATTTTTCATCTGAATCAAATAATAATGGATAAAATTTTCTGTTTACATAAACCTTTCTGTTAGTGTTCTTAATCAAGTTATCATTATCACATCCATCACACTTTACAAAAGTTAAAACCCAATCATTGTTTGATCTAGATAAATGAAGAAAACTAATATCCTTATTCTTCATTAAATAATCTGACATTAATGAAGTTACTTTGTTAGGAAAGATATAAGGAATAGTTGTACTATTATTTGACTTGTTCGAACTACAAGCACAAAATATTAAAGTCATTATTGCGATATACTTTTTCATAAGCCTATTTTATGTCTTAATACATCTGTTCCAACAGTGTTGCTAGATGTTGTTCCAACATTATTAGTAGCAGTACCATTTGGATTCACCCTATGAATAGCATTGCCTCCTGTTGTATTTCCTGTATATGAATCTACTGCAAAAATTGGTATATTAAGACTTGATGAAGTTGATGCGTCAAGTCCAGATGTTCCTGGAATATTTTGCAATCCTGCTTGTTGAATTAAATTATGGGTATAAACTTGTCCCAGAGGAATTAAGCCACCTGAATTTGCAAATGTAGTTTTAGATTGCGTGACGTTTCCATTAGC
>JAUXNR010000938.1 GCA_030682755.1 Flavobacterium sp. | reverse complement strand
GGCAAAATTTAATTGAATTGCATTCAAAAGAAAATTTGGATCAGATTCTTCTGTTGACAAACCATTTGGATTGTCTGTAATGCCTAATTCTGTAGTTTCACAGCTCATAGTAAAGAATATGATTGCGAAAATTGAACTTGTAAATGTTACTATTTTTTTCATAATTTATTTTTTTAAAATGAAGCTTTTACACTCAATCCATATCTTCTTGAGCTTGGGCCATTAAGATAATCAAATCCTCTACCATTTCCAACACCTGTACCGGCAACGTTTGGATCAAAATTAACACCTTTTGGAGTATTAATTGCCTGATACCATAAGTTATTTCCTGAAAGGGTGAAGCTTAAAGTTCCAAAGAATGTATTTTCAAGCCATTTTTTTGGCATGTCATAACCAAGGGAAACTTCTTGCAATCTAACTACAGAAGCGTCAAATATTCTAAGTTCAGATGGACCAGAAAACACATTGTCAAAATAATATCCAGAAGCATTAATTTGAGTTGAATTTACATCTCCATTTTCATTAACACCCGGAAGAATAAAAGTGTTTAATCTGTCAACAGTATCAGTTGTTAGGCCTCTTCCTAAAAGAGTTGCAATAGTTTCTGAATAGATGTCTCCACCATGAACATAGCTAATTAAAAAATTAAAATTAATATTCTTAAATTTAATTGTGTTTGAAGTGTTTAAAAGCCAATCAGGATTTGGGTCACCTAAAACTGATAAATTAGGATCTTCAATATAGTTTCCAATACTATTCACTAAATAGTTTCCATTTTGATCACGTTGAATTCCGTTTCCAACAATTACTCCTAATGGTTGACCAACAATTGCTGCGTTTCCAAGATTAGTAAATCCAGAGTAAACAATTATTTCAGAATCACTTGTAAGTTGTTTTACTACAGTTCTGTTTTGAGTAAAGTTGGTGTTGATAAACCAATTAAATCCGCCTGGATTATCATCCTTAAAAATGTTTATACCTAAATCAATTTCAAATCCTTCTCCTTTTACTCTACCAATATTTGTTTGCGTAAATAAAAATCCTGTTGAAGCGGGTAGAGGTCTGTCTGTAATTAAATTTTTAGTATTTCTATTATAGTAAGAAGCTTCTAAAGAGACTCTGTTTTTGAGGAATCGGGTTTCAAATCCTAATTCGATTTCGTCGTATCTTTCTGGTTTTAAATCAGGATTTCCAAGTTCTGTTGCAGAAGTAATTCCAGGTACGGGATCTGAACCATTTAGAAAAGTTCTAGAGTTTAGTCTCAAAATACTTGACGTGGGATATCCGCTTGCAAAACCAGCGGAAGTTCCATAACTTGCTCTTAACTTTAAATAGTTTAATCCGTTTTCAGTGGTTAAGTTGTTGAATGCTTTTGTTGGAATAAATGAAACACTAGTACTTGGGTAAAAAATGGAATTGTTATTAAAATTTGATACCCAATCATTTCTTCCTGCCAAAGTTAAATACAAATATTTGTTATAATCAAATTCAGCTTGACCATATAGACCCAAAATATTTTGTTCTTCATACAATTGAATTGGAGATTGTTCCGTAAAATTAAAATGTCTTATTACTCCAAAAACCAATTGATTTTCACTGTTAACACCTTGTCTGTCATAAGTTGTTCTTCTTGAAGTTGCACCAAAGTTAAATGACATTCCAAATTGATCATTTAAAACGTAGTCTCCATTTAAAACTAAGTTATGGTCCCAAATAGTATTGTTGTTGTCAAATGTTCTATAGGAGCCCAAAGGGTTTCCATTAACTCCACCTTTGTTTTGTGCTACTTCATTTCGCTCTGAATAAAAATCTAAACCAACTCTATATACTAAGTTAAGGTTATCATTAAAGTCAAACTGTAAAGAAGTATTTCCAAAAACTCTGTTTGTAACTTGTTTAGAATAAGCGTTGGCGGCTGTCCAGCGTGGATTTTGAATACCGTTATCGCCTCTGTAATATACCGAACCACCTGTTATTGGGTTTTGGAAAGGCATACCCATTAAGTCAATGCTTCTTGGAGTATAAAAAACATCACCAAAAATTGAAGAACCATCACCAACAACACCTGAACCTTGACTTGCCGCAACTGGAGGTGTTAAGAAGTCTGTTCTAGAATAATTAAATGTTCCACTTACAGTAAATTTGTTTGATAAAATGGCTCTACCTCCAATACCAAGATTATTTCTAGTTAGATTATTTCCTGGAGTAAATCCGATATCGTTTAAATGACCATAATTGGCATTATATGAAACTTTTCCATCATCAGAAGTTCCACTCAGATTTACAGAAGTACTTGTAACAATTCCAGTTCTAAAAAAATCTTTTACGTTATTATATGGTTTCCATGGCAACCTTGCCCCCGTAAATTCAGGAAAAACATTTGAAAGAGATGCTCTATCATAAGGGTGAGGAATTGTACCATCTGCACCAATTCCAGAATTTGGATCTCCATATCCGCCTAAGCCGTCTTGATAAAAACCAGGTCCCCAGTTACTGAAGAACAAACCGTATGATTGATCAAATCCATTTCCAAATCTATTCTGATAATCTGGTAATGAGGCAATTTCATTAATAAAATAAGATTGAGTAACAGTTATTTCGTTCTTTTTTGGGCCTTTGGTTGTGCGTCCTCCTTTTGTAGTAACTAATATAACTCCATTTTTACCAGCACTACCATAAAGTGTTGCTGCTGCTAAACCTTTTAAAACGTTTACACTTTCAATATTATTTGGATCTAAATCTAAAAATCTACTAGAACCATTATTACCATCAACAAAATCTCCATTAGT
>JAUXNR010000937.1 GCA_030682755.1 Flavobacterium sp. | reverse complement strand
ACTAATGGTGTTAGGTATTGATTTTTAATTAGTTGGAATGTGGGAGTGGGGAGTAGGGAGTGGGGAGTTGGGAGATAGTAGTTGAAAGTTTAGCGTTTTGGAATAAGAAAGGTGAGAGCGATGAGTATTTTTTGGCTGTTTAAGGGGTACTACAACTGACCCGTCCTAAAATAACTGTTTTGTTTTTTTCTTTACCCCAACCCTAAAGGTAGGGAAAAAAACAAGGAAGAATTATTTATTTAGGAAATGAATTAACTTTTCAACCGCTAAACCACGATGACTGATTTTTGATTTTTCTTCTAAAGTCATTTCTGCAAAGGTTTTATCGTATCCATGTGGGATGAAAATAGGATCATAGCCAAAGCCAAGATTGCCTTTTTTTTCAGTGGTGATTGTGCCTTTGACGATGCCTTCAAAAAGGTGTTGTGTTCCATCAAGGTTGAGGCAAATTATGGTTTTGAATTGTGCATTTCTGTTTGGTTTGTTGTGCAAGTTTGCCAAAAGTTTGTCCATATTGTCGTTGGCATTTCTTTGATCTCCGGCATAACGGGCGGAATATACGCCGGGTTTTCCTGCTAAGGCTTCTACTTCCAGTCCGGTGTCATCTGCAAAGCAATTGAGCTTGTAATTTTGGGTGATGTAATTGGCTTTTTGAATGGCATTGCCTTCAATGGTTGGTGCTGTTTCAGGAATGTCTTCTGTGCAACCGATGTCTTCCAAGCTCACAATTTGTATGGTGTTTGGTACAAGGTTTTGAATTTCTTTGATTTTGTTTTGATTGTTTGAGGCGAAAACGAGTTGCATGATTGTTTTAGAGTTAGCTTATGATTGTGTTATTGTTTGTTTTCAAAGATAAAAAAAATGCCCAATTCGGATAACCTAATTGGACATTTTACAAGAACTGTTTGTTTTTTGATTGTTTATTCTTTGATGATTTTATGTGTTGTTATTTGATTGTTGTTTTTTAGTTGCAGTAGGTACATTCCTGCTGAAAGGTTTGAGATGTCAATTTTTTCATGATCTCTTACAGTGCCTGTAGCTAATACTTTACCTGTAACATCAAGTAGGGTGTAATTTTCCATAAGGTTGTTTTGTGAAGTAACTGTAAATTCATTTTTCACTGGATTTGGATAAACACTTATGTTTGTTACCGCATTTGGATTGTCAATACTTAAACTACAATCCGGATTCCATGCTACTAAAATCTCTAGCGAATTACTTGAGTTGTCCGGACAAAACGAAGGGGCTGCACTAACATAATACAATCCCGGTTCCGTAATTGTGTACGTAGATAAGTTTGCTCCTGCAATAGGTTCATCGTTTTTATACCATGTAATATTGGTGTCATAAGGTGGGTTGTTGATGCTCAAATCAAACGTTGTTCCTTCACAAAGCAAAAAAGCTTCAGTGTTTGGGTCAAAAATTACATTTTCATTCATTTCATTAATGAGAACTAATCCAACCCAAGCCCAACTGTCAACTTGTATTGTATTGGATTCAAATGTTTCTCCGTTCAAAGTAACAACCACTTTAAACAAGGCCTGATCATACGTGTACCAATCATAGGTGAAACTGGCTGCATTAGCTCCACTTATGGCTTGAAATTCATCGGGTAAGAACCAATATTTGAAGTACCATTGGTAACTATCATAGGTTTGACTGTTTGTAATGGCAACCGTTCCGTCTGTCCAGGGACAAAGTAAGACGTCGCCTTCAATTTGTGGAGCTTGTCCAAAAGCATTCAGAGACCAAATGCATAGCATTAATTTGAGTAGGTTTTTTTTCATAGTAGTTTGTTTTTTATTAATTAAATTGTTTGTTCAACAAAATAAATGAAAAAAGCCTGTTTGTTTTATTAAAAGTAAGCTACAAGATGTGACTTATAGCGTGACAAATTGTGACGCTACTCCTTTTTAAAGACTTGAGAGACGTAATTATAAAGAGAGGTATTCTGATTGAGGTTTAATTTTTTCTGAAGTCTTTCTTTTCTTTTTCTACAGCTTTCAGGAGATATGTTTAACAGCGAAGCTATTTCTTTTGTGTTGATATTCAAGTAAATAAATGATAAAAACCGAATGTCGTTAGCATTTAAATCCGGGTGCTTGATTTTTAATGCGTTGATGAAATCATTGTTTATATTTTCAAAATGGGTGGTAAAGTCTTCCCATTTTGTATCTTCTTTTAAATGTGTTTTTAAATCGCGAACGGTTTTTTGAAGTGTGACATTGTTTTCAATTTTGGCATCGTTTGCAATGGTTTCAATAATTTCCTCAATTAATTCGTTGCGTGTTGATTGAAAGAGTATTTTGTCTGAAATCATTTTGTTTTTTGCTTCGATTTCATTTTGAAGTAACAAGCTGTTGTTTTTTTCTTTTTCGAGTTCCAGGTTTTTAATTTTTAAATAATTGGCATCAATAATTCTTTTTTGGTTAATGAGTTGGTTTCTTTTATAAAATACAGCAATCAAAATGAACAAGATTAAGACTAAAGCGACTATAAAAAGAACATAAATTTTACGTTGGTTTTCAGCGATGGCTTTGTTAATGTTTAACGCATATTTTGATTCAGAAAGTTCAAAACGCAAGGTTGTATTTTCAATTAGTTCTCTGTTTTTTGTGTCGTTAATTATTTGCGTCAGTTTGATGATGGAATCTTTAGCAGCTAATGATTTTTCTATCATGCTCAACTTTAATGCCGTTTGGGAATACAATTCAAATAGTTTTATTCTCACTTCGTTGTTTTGTGCTGTTTTTAAACCGGTTTCAAGATGTTGAAAGGCTTTGTCAAATTGTTTGTTTTTAAAATAGGCGTTTGAAATTAAGAGTTGCAGTTCAGACAGTTCTTCTGCATAGTCGTGATTTTCTGCCTCCTCAATTAGTTTTAAACTGTTTTGAATGGTTTCTATTTCATTTCCTTTTTCAAGAAAAATAGCATTTTGAATTATTTTTGCATTCAATAAAACTCGGTGTTCTGTTTTTAGTTTAGGAATAGCACTATTGATATACTCTTCGGCTTTTCCTATTTTTTTCATATCCAAATTAAGTTGAGCCAAATTGGTTGAATAATACGCGACTCTGTTCTCAAGTTTTTGGTTTTTGGCTATTTCAAATGATTTTAAAAAATAGTCTTCGGCTTGTTCTTTTTTTTGTTCTTTTATATAGACTATTGCAATATTGTTCAGAACAGTCATTTCTCTCACCGGATTTTTTTGAGCCATTGCCAATTCGTAGGCCTCAAGGAAATAGGTTAGTGCTTTTCCATAATCCATCATTTTGTAATAGGTGAGTCCGAGATTGTTTGTGGCCAGGAAAAGTTGCTTGGGCCATTTTCCTGACTGTGCCATTTCTTTTGATTTTGATAAATTTTCAATGGCATCAGCATATCTCACGTTCATCATGTCATCGATTCCGTTTTTTATGAGTTGGTTACAGACGATAGTGTCTTGGGCTGTGGTGTATTGTATAGTTGCAAAATACCCAATGATGATCCATATGAACCGGATGGGTTTTGCTGTCAAACTAATTTTCATGCCAAAATAATTAAAGAGGCTAAAGGTAATTAAAATGGATAATTTGAGGTGTCTCTTTATT
>JAUXNR010000936.1 GCA_030682755.1 Flavobacterium sp. | reverse complement strand
GGGCTTCGACAAGCTCAGCCTGACATTACTTCGACAGGCTCAGCTTGACATTGCTTGGAATGATTTAAGCCGACACTACTTCAACAGGCTTAGCCTGACTGTAGGGGTTTAAATTGGGTTTGAATTGTTGCTTAGTTGTTTAATTTTCCCAGCACCGTTTCCAGTTTGTTTTTAAGTTTTCCGGTCGCCATTTTGGTTGCTTCTTCAAAGGAATTTGCATTGGAAGTCACCGCAATGGGTTGCAGGCCTGCGATGCGTGCTTCTAATAGGCATCGTTTGTCATTTTGTCCTTCTTTGTGGCTGTTTTCATCTGAAAGATGTACTTCCAAACGGGTTATTTTTCCTTCAAATCTGCTTAGTGCATTGTTTACTAAAATGTTTAGTGTTTCTTCTAAACGCACGTCTTCTTCTCCTGTATTCGAAATATTATATTGAATTGTCATGTTTTTGTTTTTTTATTAATACCTAAAAATTGCTGCAAATCCTGATTCTGTGGGCATTTGACTTGGTGGAAGTACGACGATTGTACCTCCCATTTTGGTCACTAATTCGCTCATGTCGTCCAGCAAATCATCTATTCTTGGATTTTTCAGGTCTTTGTTTTGAGTATTTCCGGTTTCCAAATTGGTAATGCGTTTCGCAATCATCCTATCCGCTTCAATCAGCAAGGTGTCAATACGTCCTTCCACTGCGGCAACTGACACTTCTTTGAGGTCGTCACTTCCTTTGTTTCCGGCACGTGCCAATTCGTATTTTTCTACCATTTGTTCCATTTTTTCCATGTATTCCGGTTCCATGATTTCCCATGCTTTTTCTTTCAGACTTTCAAGAGCAAGACCCGCCGGATTGGATTTTATTCCTCTGTGTAACAGGTGTGGATTTTTACTCACCTTTTGAAAGACACTGTGGTGTTCTGAAAGTGCCGCCAAGATGAGTGGCCAACCTGTTGGTTTGGAATATTTTTCATAAATTTCCTGTGCAACAATTCTAAAAAAACGTTCGATATCGTTATCTATTTCTTCTTTTTTGCCTCCATGACCGTGACGCATGTTTACACTGTGACCACTTGTGCCACCATATGATGCCACTGTGGTGTGTTTGTCTGTCAATTCATCACCCAATGCTTCTTCTATGGTTTGTGGGATGGTTTCATCCAGTTGAATCTCGGCAAAGTCTCTATGGCTGCCTTCATACATTTTTACCCCATTCATGCTTACGCCTACTACATGATATCGGTCCATGGATTGGATGTATTGACGCAAGGGTTTGGTGTGAAAACTATCTGCCACTATCGCCAGTTCAGCTGTTGTAGTTTGCAAGGCTACTACTTCAAAGAGATTTGCAGCACTAAAGACGGCTAATCCTTTTGAGGTATATTTCCAAAAAGAACTGTCTTGGCTTACTTTTTCTAAAGGTTCTAAGTATTCTTTTGTTGCCGCTTTATCGTATTTTAACAACAAGGATGCTTCCAATTCTTTCATTAGGTTTTGGAAACGTATGGGATCTTGTGCATTTTCAGGATGGTGTTGGTGCGTTGGCATATACAATGAAATGCATGGGGCAACATGAACGTTTAAGAGTTTTTGAATTACTTCGTGGGATACTTTCTGAATGTGTGTGGCTGTTTCTTTCATATATAATTGTGTTTTTAAGGTTCACTTGATTGGATTGAAGCAAACGCAAACTTATCTGTTTGTAAATTTAGTTTAT
>JAUXNR010000933.1 GCA_030682755.1 Flavobacterium sp. | reverse complement strand
GAATTCAGTTTAAAATATCTAGGGTTTTTAACTTCAGAACCGGCAAGTGCAACGATTTTTGTCGCGTCATATTTGCCATGCAAAAACAATCGCCCAATAATAAGGACTGCCTGTGGCGAAAGATACCAAATTAAATCTCCCTTGTTGATTGGCTCGATATGATGTATCTGGATACCAACATTTCCTGCTGGGTGAGGTCCCGAAAACTTATTGATCTGGCAATTTTGGGAGTTCAGGAAAACTTTTGATGTTGTATTTGTTTCGTGAACATTCAAATGAACTTTGCCTGTTGTAAGATTTTTCAGAGCATCGATGCCTGCTTGAAATTCATCTCCTTTGGAGTGGACCATGAAATCTAAATCGCATGCTAATGGAGCTGAATCGAAGGCCGAAACATGAATGGATTTAGGGGTTTGATCAGGGTTGGCAATAATCGAAAACGGCCTTTGGCGTATGTAAGGCCATACCCCGCTTTTCAGTATTTTTTCGATAATTTCATCCCTTGTAAGTGTGTTTGGGTTGGCAATCCCAAAATCCTCGTAAGTATTTTCAGTATCGCAATTGATCCTGATTTCCTGGATGACCCTCTTTTCGCCACCAACAATTTCAGATACTATCCCACTTACCGGTGAAGTAAAAATAACCTTCTCGCTGTACTTATTGAAAAAAAGAGGGCTTCCTGCTTTGACTTCTGCACCAGGTTTTACAAGCATTTTCGGAAAAACACCAATAAAATCAGTTGGTTTTACGGCACAACTTCGAGTTGTTACGGCAGTTAATGTTTTGTCAGCTTCTCCAAGGAGTTTGATGTTTAACCCTTTCCGGATTTTTATTGTACCCGACATATATTGCTGTATTGATTATGCAAAAAATTAAGTGCAAATATATATATTTATAAATGTGAGCCAAAACAAAATGTGTTTTTTTGTTAAATTAATAACATGATTTTGTCCTTTCATATTTAAGTAATTGCATGCTGTAATATTGAGAATATATATCTTTGCACAAAATAATTTACAAACATGAGTTTTACTAAAGATGATGTATTAAAAGCACTTGGAA
>JAUXNR010000930.1 GCA_030682755.1 Flavobacterium sp. | reverse complement strand
GTTATTTAATAAATCTGCAGAAGTTTGCGGATTGGTCAACGCAACGTCTTTCGCTTTGAAGGTAACAATGGAGTTCGGAATACTTTTTTTGGTTTCTATCCATTTTGAAGCAGAAATAACTACTTCATTTAAAGAAGTGTTTTCCGGAATTAAATAAATTTTAAAGTTAGATCTTTCTATTTGATTGTAACTGACAATTTGTGTTTCATATCCCAAACAGCGAATGTAAATTTTCTTAGCATCTTTAAACGAAACAATTGAAGCTTCACCTTTACTGTTTGTTACAATGGAAGTTTTTGGTTGATTGGAATTGAGTGTTACAGCTTCTAAGGCTTCATTAGATATGCCATCATAGATTGTTATATTTTGTGAAAATATAGCAAGTGAAAACAATTGGATGCATATAAATCCAAGTAGTTTTTTAGACATAATCTTGTTTTTAGTTCGTTTTGGTTGTATTGAATAATTGAATTAAAGCGGATAAACTCAAGGTAAGAGCTGCACCAATGGCATTCAACCATAAGTAGCCCAACAATTCTTTTCCTGATGGATAAATATGAATGTAATTATAGTAAATTATAAAGATTATAATTTGACTGATAACACCGGCATAAAATATCGCATTCCCTTTAATAAATTTAAAAAAGAAAGCCACAAGAAATATGCCAAGTATGGTTCCATAAAAGACAGAACCCACAATATTCACTAATTGTATCAAGTTTTCAATTAAAGTTCCAAAACAAGCAAATAAAATAGCAATAATTCCCCACATCAACGTAAAACCTTTTGAAGCTAAAACAAAATGTTTGTCTGATTTTTCAGTTTTTAAATTACGTTTATAAATATCCATGGTGGTTGTGGAAGAAAGTGCATTTAACTCAGATGCTGTTGAAGACATAGCTGCCGATAAAATTACAGCCAACAATAAACCAACCAATCCCACCGGAAGATAATTCAGGATAAAGTGAATAAAAACATAGTCTTTATCATTTGGTTCTTGTTTTATTTTTTTGATGATGCTTTGTGCTTCCTCTCGAATTGTTTTTTCTTTTTCTGAAAGAGCAATAATTCTTTTTCGTAAAACGGGATTGTCCACATCAAAATTTAATTGATTGGCATACGTCAAAGTCATCTCTTTTTTTTCTTCCTGAATATGTTCCAATCGGTCTTCAAGAGCTTTATAATCGTTTGCATAAATTGATTTTTCAACAGCAATTTGACTCGTTGGATTAAAATTTA
>JAUXNR010000929.1 GCA_030682755.1 Flavobacterium sp. | reverse complement strand
ATTATTTATGAAGGAAAGGGAGTATTCAAAGATAAAGTTTTTCAAGTGGGAAATATTGGCGAATTGTCGTTAACGGAAATTCAATTCTTTTTAGAATCTTTGCGAGAAATATTACAGAATTTCAATAAAAAATTATCTAACTAACTATTAGCAATATCAATAAGAAATTTCATAAATTATGGGAAACAAAAACCAAGGAAGATGAATGGTGGTCATCTTTTGTAACTTCTCCATTAGCTATCCTTGTTAATTATTTTGTGGTTGATTATAAGTGGCTAACACCAAATCTCATCACATTATTTTCTTTTATTGTTGCTATAATTGCGACAGGATTTATTGTAATTGGGGGAACTACAAATTTCATCATTGCTGCGGTACTCATTCATTTTAGCCATGTACTTGATTGCATGGATGGGCAGATGGCTCGATATAGGGGGACATCATCACGATCGGGAAGTTATTTCGATAAGTTAACAGACCAAATACAGGTAACTATTTGGTTTGGTGCAGTGGCATATGCCGCTTATCTTCAAACTCAAACCGTCATTCCCGTTTTTTTAGCTTTTGCTGGGGTTTCGTTTTACTCATTACGTGGTTATACAAAATATGTAACTATTTATACCGAGATGAGCGATGATAAGGAATATTTGATAAAAAAACATCAAGAAAATCTTGCTAAAGAGAAAGATAAAAAAGAGAGCGCAGGACTTGGCTATGGGATATCCGCCAATGTCCTATGGTTTATAAAAGAACAAAGGAAAATACTTTCTTTTGATGAAGGAGTTTTTATTTTTATGCTTTCTGCTGCCTTGATTTTCAATATTTTCGCGCCAATGCTTTGGGTTTTTGCAATAAGTCAAATATTTTATGGTCTTGCTCGTGGCTGGCAACACGGATACAAGATAGCCCAAAATCAGTACACCACAATTAAAAAATAGTGAAGTAAATTGAAATGAAATATAGTTCAGAAGAAATTGCTCCAGATTCAAATATTATATTAACTTAAATTCCAGAGGGATAAATAAAATGAAAGCAATAATATTAGCAGCAGGAGTTGGCTCCAGAATCAGACCATTGACGGACAACTGTCCCAAATGTCTGTTAAAGATTGGAGGCAACACTATTCTTGAGATGATGATATCTCATATTCAGGATTGTGGAATAAATGAAATTATTTTTGTCCTTGGATATTTACAAGAACAGATAAAAGATTATGTGAAAACAAAATTTCCTGATTTAAATGCCTATTTTGTTACAAATGAAAAATATGCAGAGACCAATACTGGGTTTTCTTTATTACTCGCTAAGGATTTTGTAGAGAATTCTGATTTTATCAAATTTGATGCAGATGTTGTTTTCAATAAAGAAATACTGAAAAAACTTATTGAATGTCCTTACGAAAATGCTTTATGTATCGATAAAAATATACATCTCGATGCAGAAGAAATAAAAATAATAATTGACGATAAGAACAAAATATTGAAAGCCAGTAAAACCATTGATCCCAAAAAAGCGGTTGGAGAATCCATTGGCATTGAAAAAATCGGAAAGAATACGGCAAAACTATTATTTCAAGAATTAGAGATAATGATGAAAGACAAAAAAAATCACCAAGAATATTATGAAGCTGCATATGAGCGGCGGATTGAAAAAGGAGAGTCTTTTCATGCTCTTGATATCACTGGTTTAGACTGGGTGGAGATTGACACGAAGGAGGATTTTGAATTGGCTAAAAACATACAGAAATTCTAAAAAAAATGTGTGCATTGAAGACTATTATCAATCCAAATAAGGAGTTTTAAAAATTCAATTCTCCCCGACCCTTCTTGAAATTTTGAAACGAAGAACAAAAAAGGCCAGTTGCTAATGTATATAAAAAATAAGCGAGATAGTAGTAGTATTAAGGTTTCTAGCCCGTTT
>JAUXNR010000460.1 GCA_030682755.1 Flavobacterium sp. | reverse complement strand
CGCCTGTGCGATCTGCCCGGAACTGATGCCTTGCGGGTGTAGGGCCAACAGCGCAGGCATGGCGTTGAGCAAGTCAGCGGAGGTGGCGACGGCTTGGGTGGCGGTGGGCATGGCTCAGTGTGTGGTGCAGCGCATGGGTGGCTGAATACCGAATTATCGGCTCACAAATGAGCTGCAATGAGCTGCAATGAGCCTATTTTGAGCCGCATTCGAGCCGGAATTTGCCAATTTGAGCCGAAATTGAGTTCGCCAAATGCTCACATCGCCCTGAACAGGTGCGCATACAGGCGGCTGACGGGAAGGCGGTGGGGGGGCTGATCGGGCTGGGTGTGCAGGTGCACCCAGAGTTTGCCCGCTTCGTCGCGGGTGGCGCGGGCTATTGTTTCGGCACGCACCACCGTGCCCCGGTGAATCTGCCAGAACTGCTGGGCATCAAGCTGGGGCAGCAGGTCTTTGAGCGGGGTGCGGATCAGCACTTCGCGGGTGGGGCAGATGACGCGCACGTACTTGTCGGCCGCCTCGAAGTACAGCACCTCGGCCACGGGCACCATCACCAGTGCGCTGCCCTGGGCGCCGGTGTGGCTGGCCTGGATGAGTGTGAGCCGGGTCGGTGCGGGGTTGTGCGTGGCCTGGGGTGCCAAGTCTGCCCCCGCCTGGGCCAGCAGGGCCGAGAGCTGGGCGAGCAGCGCCGGGGTGGGGGCGGTGCTGGTTGGGCTGGGCGCTGGGGGCGCCGGGGTGACCGTAGGCTTGTTGGACTGTGTAGCTGACTGTGCTTGCTGCGCGAGCGCTGAGGCCAGTTTGTGTGCTGTTTTTTTCAGCCGCTCGCGCTGCACGGGTTTGAGGATGTAGTCCACCGCCTGGGCTTCGAAGGCGGCCACGGCGTACTGGTCGTAGGCCGTCACAAACACCAGCTGCGGAAACGGGCGGCTGCCGTGCTCCGGCCAGGCATCGGCCAGCTCGGCGGCGGCTTGCAGCCCGGTGTGGCCGGGCATGCGGATGTCCAAAAACAGCACGTCAGGCTGCAGCTCCAGCGCCCGGCGCACGGCACTGTGCCCGTCGCCGACGGTGGCCAGCACGCGCAGTTCGGGCCACACGGCGGCCAGGTCGGCTTGCAGGGCGGCGGCGAGCAGGGGCTCGTCTTCGGCAATGAGGCCGGTGGGGGTCAGGCGGGGTGTCATGGGAAGTTTTACAAAGGAATTTGCACGTTTGCGCTTGTCCCTGTTGGTTTGTTAGCTATCAGCGTCAAACTGGCTGCAGGCCCGTAGGTGGTGGCCAGGCGTTCGCGCACCTGGGCCAGGCCAAAGCCGGTACCCGTGCTGGGGCTGGTGTTGGTGCCGGTGCTGGAAGTGCCGTGGGCGGCTGCGGTGCCCTGGCCGGTGTCCGACACCTGCAGGTGCAGGTGGCCGCCCAATGTGCTGCGAGTGGCGCTATCGGTGGGGTTGCCGGTGCGGCTGCGCCAGGCCCGCACGGCAATGTGGCCACCCGCCACGCAGGGCTCTAGCCCGTGGTGGATGGCGTTTTCCACCAGTGGTTGCAGCAGCAGTGG
>JAUXNR010000923.1 GCA_030682755.1 Flavobacterium sp. | reverse complement strand
GGGCTTTCTCCCGAGATTATCTGCCTACTAAATGCTCCAATGTAAACACCTTCTGAAAATTCAATAGTTTGATCTTTTTCGCAACTCGTAATTGAAAGCAAAAGCAAAACAAATAAAAATTTTACATTCATAACTTTAATTTTTATAAAAAAATTGCGCATAAAATAAATCGATTACAGTTTTGGTTAATAATGTGAATCAAGGGTTAAAATATCAGGTGAATATATGCAGTAGCTAACCTACCAAATATATGAACTAGTAATCCTTTAGTAGAACGAACCTTACTCGCTCTTTGTATATCAGCTTTTTCAATTAGCCAGTTAAAAAGAGCTTCAATAGGTTGCCTAACACGTGATACGGCTGTTGAAAACAAATCATCAGCAGCCTTGTTAAATTTTTTCAATGCATCAGACATTCCTTTAACTCCTTTTACGGGAGTCAACATTTCAGAGTCAACCTCATTTTTCATATTTATAAAAAAATCTTTATCGTTATATATTTTATCGCCGTAAAACACTCTGTTATTGATTTTTGACCAAGCTTCTTTATAAAGTGATAGATCATTTACTGATGCTGGTGTAAATAGAATTTGCTCGGGATGTGGTAGTTTGCCGATTCTACGAAATCCTAAAGCATGTAGTTTTAACCCATAGTAGTAAAATCCTTTAGTAGAGTTGAATCCTTTGTCTGTTAGCTCTTTTGCTACCTTTCCGGTTCGCTTACCAGAGCAAGTTATGATAGGCATTGAATCTAACAAACTTTGGTCTAAACAACAATCTTCCGGTTGAAATTCAGACAACAATGTCTCTGTCAGTTTACTAAACGCAGTATGTAATCTGTTTAGCCGATTGTTAAACGCCTGATAACTGGGTAGTCTAGGAAACCAAGAACGCAAGTATTCTGAAGCGAACCTATGAATGTGTTTTATTTTAAATTGTTGCTCATGATGCATAATGTACAAATATACTGTCATAACTTCTTCATCTGAAAATTCCGGTTTACTATTATTGCTAAAACGCTCACTATAAAACTTTAATTCTTTTTCAAATTTTTCACTCACATAAAAGTAAATTTCTATTAACTTGCACTCTTTATCCTTGGAAATCATATCTTATTTGTCAATTAGTAACTGACGCTAAGATATTGATTTTCAAGGATATAATCTAATTTAAATCGTTAATTTTCAAGAAATTATGAGCTTTTTTTGTTAGTTTTTCAACCCTTGATTCGCATTGTTTATAATTTATAAATCGAAACCCTCAATCGGGCTCTGAATATTCTGAAATTTGCGCATACTTACATGTGTATATATCTCTTTTTATATCTTACGTTAATATGCTATTCAAAGATAAGTAAATGGTTTGAATAACAATCTATTAAAAGTATATATTTATATAATGGGCTATTATTTTATCTGCTCACGCACGTCTCTTGGCTTGTGTGCAAATATCTATATTAATAAGCCTTATAAATACATTTCATTTCTATCATACGGCTTTGTCACTAGGTGGGAAACGAGCGACATTGGGAACAACTTTGCAAAACTATTGAAAGCCCTTAGCTTAGGTTTGTGGTATGGATTTAGTTTAATCCTGAAAGCTTTCGGGAGTGACATGAGAAGTTCTACTCATCATTACTGGTTGTGCATCCTACTCGGTTAG
>JAUXNR010000922.1 GCA_030682755.1 Flavobacterium sp. | reverse complement strand
ATTCAAAAGCAAAGCTCTCAAAGAAGTTCTCAAAATTTTTCCGGCCTTCCCAGCCCGTCCAAACTCAGCCCCATTCTCTCTCGTTCTTTGAAACGCTGCATCATTCGCGATTCTACTAGCGTCAATGCCTCCTTTTTCTCTCGCTAAATGACCGTCCTGGGTTTTGTAAAAGGTAATATCCCCGATAGTACCTTTTAATTTAATTATGCCTTTCTGTCTAGCCATAACTTCAAAATTTAATTCTACATATGGTTTGCCTTCACAAACCTCTCACGACTCCATCATTCTAAATTTTGTTGCAACATATTCCAGATGACTAAAACAAAGATTCACTCAATAAATTCAAATATCAAATAGCTTCTTTTAAAAAACATACAAAATCATATGTAATCAATCATAATAAAATAATCTACAATTCAGTTTTTTTATAAATTTGTAATTAACCTCATAGTTAAGTCAAAGCCTAATCAAAGGCATGGATAAAGTATGAAAATAAGTAAAAAGTGATACCAAACAGCACTAGGGTATGCATATATCCAAAAGACGTGCAACGCATCATGGGAAAAGAGTATGCTCAAGCAAGATTATATATATTGAAAATAAAAAAACATCTAAATAAAGAACCTCATCAGTTAATCTCAATTGAGGAATTTTGCGAGTATACTGGCCTTAAAATAGAACATGTAGTGCGTTGCATAGTTGGATAGAATTTAAACTGCTTAAAAGCCTGCTAAACCACTGTAAACCATCTAAACTAGTTCAAAAAATAGCACGATAATATAAATTCTCATTTGGTGGACTCATTATAATTTCTTAAATTTACATCATACGATTTATACTAATTTGAATAGTAAAAATAGGTGATAAAATCGGTTACCCTTGAAAAGACAACCTTTATAACGCCTTATAAAATGGGGGTTTAGGAATGTAGACGCATTCTCTCCGACTCCACAAAAAACCCTGTAAAGTATTTATTTTACAGGTTTTTTTATTTAACGTTGTTCTTAATTCCTTCTCTTTACCCAATAACCCGGAAATGGTGTACAGCCAACCCAATCAGGAAAACGCAAACGACTATTTTCAAGAGAATTTTATAACTGCCTACTCTGTTGTTAGTTTTCTTTAGTTTTTGTTATAAAATTTTTTAGGGTTTGGTTGGAAACGGTTAGGGTTTGCATGGAAATGGTTAGGGTTTGCTTAGAAAATGCAAATGTCTGCTCGGAAAACGCAAATGTCTGCTCGGAAATTGACAGGGTCTGCATGGAAAACGCAAATGTCTGCATGGAAAATGGAAATGTCTGTATGGAAAACGCAAATGTCTGCTCAGAAAATGGAAATGACTACATGGAAAATGGAAATGACTGCGTGGAAATGGTAAATGTTTAGAAGGAATTGGTTGGGGTTTAAGGATATTCTGTTAGGCTTACGTTGTCATTGATAAATGGATCTTTGTTTTTTGGTAATGTTTAATTAACTGTGTAAGGATTCTTTTTTTTTAGATTCTTTAGTTTTTTTAATTTTTTGGTTTTTGATTTTACTTGTTTTAATTATTTTAGATTTTAGTGTTTTACTCTTTTTATTGGTTGCTTTTATGGTTATTGGGTTTCACAAATTAAAAAGACTGTTTGGTGATTTGTAGGAATATAAATAAATAGTATATTTGATAAAAATACGCTATTGCGTAGCGGCTATTCACCCAAAATTGGATGTATAGACGCTACTTTGTAGCGGGTATATACAAGTTACCACACATTTTAAAGAAAAACGACACCCAAGACAAAATGAAGACAATTGCCACTTTAATATTGATTTTTTTTAACTCAATACTGAGTTTTGGACAAATTGAAAATCGGTGGCAACCTGACAGTGTTTACAAAAATAAGAAAGTTAAAAGAATTTTTGTTTACGAAAATTCACCCAAAGACTTATCCGAAATTGTTGAACTGGACAGAAACGGAAAAATAATTCGTATTAAAAAATATAGTGCATCATACAACAAAAGAACAAGGAAGACAAAAACAATTGATAGAGTGACAACAAGTATTTATGATGAACTTGGTAAAATTACTCACAAAATAGACACTATAATTTACCATCATAATAATTCAGTAAGTACAGAAAAAACATATTTTAATTATGAAAATGGCTTATTGATTTCGTCAAAGTACTTTAGGGGGAATTTTGAAAATCCAAGAAGTGAAACAACCTATTCTTATAATCCCTTTACATCGACAACTATAATTAAGATTGACACCCTAATCATATATAAAAAGACAAAAGAATATGAAAAAGATTTTTATGTAAAAAGGTTTTACGGATATGTTTTGGAGGCAAAATTGAAAAAAAAGCAAATCACAATTGATGGAATAACTGAAATTTATTCATATTCTGATGAAACTGATAGACAAAGATTTGACGATAATGAAACTATTTATAACACTTTTAATGAAAAAGGACAACTTTTAAAATCTGAAATTAAAAGTGTATTTAGAAATGACAGAACAAGGGAATACAATTTGACTTACACTTATGAAGATAAGGGACTTTTAAAAAGCATAAGGGGATATGTACCACTTTACTATAAATATGAACACTTCGACTAAAAAAACGTGTGGTAACAGCCGTTGTGCACTATTTGAAAAATGACCGAACTATCCGATAAAATATATTACGCTGACCAAACTATTCTGAACAGAATTGAATCAGAATTTGAGCTTATCGATAGAAAAGATTGGTATCGACTTTATCGAAATAAGAAGGACAACTCACATTGGCGACTTGATGAATGGGACAAGTATCAAGAACAGTTTTTTGTTCGACTTGAATCGACTGACAATTGGGCTGAGTATAATGACCAAAATTTGAGAATAGAATTGTTGAAGAAACACCGTGGGACGACTGATCAAAAATGCACGTGGAAAGATTGTAAAAAAAATGCTTTAACTGAAATGGCGATTTGCGAATTTCACGCATACACGGAAATGGGATTAAGAAAATAAGAAATGGAGCAAGCTACCCAACAGACATACGATTTGATTTGCTTTACAGATTTAGCATATGAATTTGACTTTTCGGACAAAAAAGAGGTTGAAAAGAAAATAAAAAGACGTTTAAAATATTACGGACTTGGAGATTATAATCAAGAAAGAATCGAATATATAAGAGTCTTGAAAAATGACCTTTATGCTGAAATAGCTATGGGAACTAAATCAAACTATTTTCAAAAATCAAAAAGTAATTATGCAGATTTAAAAGATTACAAGTTTGAAAAAATGAAATTAGATTATATCAAAAAATACGACTCTATAAACGAAGATGATATGAACGGAATATTAAATTTTGCGATTTATTTATATCATATGCGATAAAAAACAGTGCACAACAGCACCTACACGTCAGGCTGTGAATAAACCCTCTTTTCTCC
>JAUXNR010000911.1 GCA_030682755.1 Flavobacterium sp. | reverse complement strand
AGACGGAATAGTATAAGCATTAGTATAAGCATCATTTCCTGTTAGCGTTACAGTTGATCCAACACCAGGAAGTGCTTGACCGGCTCCACTAACATTTAATGTTTCAACATAACGACCCAAGTTATCAGGAGCTGAACCAATTAAAGCAAATGGTCCTAAATCCAATCCAATATATTGATCTTGTGTGGTTGGGTTACGGAAACCTGTTTGAAAAGAAGCTCTAAAGTTGTGATTTCTTCGCTCTCCTGTAGTATAAACAAACGAAACTCTTGGAGATACTTGTCCATCAAAATTTTGTGATTTATCATAACGCATAGACCCCGTAAACTTCAATTTATCTTCCATAAATTTCTTTTGAACTTGCATATAGGCCCCATATTCATCGTATCGAATAGGTCCGTCAAAATCCGTAAAAATAGTTCCATCTGAATTCATTTCATATTGTCTGAATGAACCACCAACTTGAATTTCGGCAAATGTGATCAACTCTTTAAAATTGTAATTTACATCTGAATGATAAATTTTAGAGTTGTCTTTAAATTTTGCACCCGTTCTTAAATCCGGATCCAATACAACGGAAGCTAAAGCATTTTGGAATTCTGGAGAACCCGGTAAAAAACGACCAGTATCGGCTGTAGCACGAGCTATACCATGTGCAGCTTCAGCTGATTGACCGGCTAAAGTTGATTGAATAAAAGCTCCTGCATATTGACCAAACCATGTGGAATCATCTTTCCAAGCACGGTTAACATTCCAAGCTGCAAAACGCATATCATATGAATCTCCGGCGTTTTCAGTTGTCAAATAACCTCTTACGAAGAAATTACGGTTTCTGAACTCTATCTTTGACTGTTGCATGATAAAATTCTCCAAACGATAACGGTTGGCTCCTTGATAGATAGTATTCCCTAAACCAACTTTGTGTTGTAAAATGATTTCGAAATCATTTTTCCATGGTTTAAAGTGCAAGGATAAATCTGTTTTTACACTTTCAATAGAATTGTCATTTAAATCTCTTTCTTGATATCCTGTTCTGCTTACATTATAATTAGGTAATAAGTTAACCGCAGCCGCAGGAATTAAACCTAAATTAGCAAGAGAAAGACCAACTCCTCTTAAATTTGTTGAAACCTCATCACCATATAGATTAAGACCATCATAGTTTGGATTGTTGGCAAATCCTGAAACATTTGGAGCAATATCCCTATTGTCTCCGGCTATCCATTCTGTAGCTCTCAAGAAATTGATATTCCATTTTGCTGCAAAAACATCCGAAAATTTATTTGCCGCTCTGAATCCAACATCCCAATATTCATTTGTACCTGCAATTTCATGATTAGTAAAACCTCCTTTTACATAAGCACTGATGCCTTGGTAATCAAAAGGGCTTTTACTGTTCATAAACAAAATACCATTAAAGGCATTGGCTCCATATAATGCAGAAGATGCTCCGGGAAGTAACTCCACACTTTGAACATCAATATCAGACAACCCAATAAGATTACCTAAAACAAAGTTCAATGCCGGCGAGGAGTTATCCATTCCGTCAACCAATTGCATAAAACGTGTGTTGGCTACTGTAGCAAAACCACGAGTGTTTATTGATTTGAAAGACAAACTACTTGTATTAAAGTGTACTTCTTTTAAATTTTCCAATCCATCATAAAAAGATGCTGAAGAAGTATTTTTTACATCTTGAAGACTCATCCGTTCAACCGTAACCGGTGACTCCAACAAGCGTTCTGGAGTTCTTGAAGCAGAAACTACAATTTCGTTTAATCTGGTTTCTTCTTCGATAAGTTTTACCGTTACTTTTTGATTGTTACTTCTGATATCTACTCTTTGCGTTCCAAAACCGATGCTGGAAATTTCGATAACATAAGGTGGACTTTTTTGTGTTGACAATGTAAAATTACCGTCAAAATCGGTAACTGTTCCTATTGCCTCTCCCACAATTTTAATACTTGCTCCGGGAATGGGCTGATTACTGGCATCTGCCACAGAACCTGAAATTGTACTTTGAGCAAATGAGACGCCACAAAAAAACAATGACAGAATAAATAAATACACTTTCATAAGGTTTGAATTTTGTTAGTTTAAGTTACCAAAGTACAAATTATTTTGATATTTATAAAAAAAGGGCTCATTTTTATAACATTTAACAGCAATAGCGTGATGATTTTATGATTATCGCAACGCTTAATTTTGTGAAATCTTTAACCTTTTTGATAAAATACCTAAAAATAGTATGCGTTCATACTATTTTTTAAATATTAATTACATAAAAAATAAAAATTAAGGTATTATATAAAAAATAAAAAGAGCGAGATAAATTTCCCGCTCTTTTGTAGTTTTATGATTGAAAACTGCTACTCTACAGTAACCGATTTTGCTAAATTTCTAGGTTGATCAACATTACAACCACGCAAAACAGCAATATGATACGACAACAGCTGCAAAGGAATGGTAGTCAATAATGGTGATAAAGCGTCTGATGTTTCCGGAATTTCAATAACATGGTCTGCTAATTCTCTAACTTGAGTATCGCCTTTTGTAACTACGGCAATAATTTTTCCGCTTCTGGATTTAATTTCCTGAATGTTACTCACAACTTTGTCATAATGTCCTTGCTTTGGTGCAATAACAATCACCGGCATGTGTTCATCAATTAAAGCAATTGGCCCATGTTTCATTTCTGCAGCCGGATAACCTTCTGCGTGTATATACGATATCTCTTTTAATTTTAAAGCTCCTTCTAGTGCTACCGGGAAATTATATCCTCTTCCTAAATAAAGACTATTATTAGAATCTTTAATTATGGCAGCAATCTTTTCTGTAACATCATTAGTCAGTAAGGCTTCTTGAACTTTTTCAGGAATGAGTTCCAGCTCATTTAAGTACCTAAAATAATCTGATTTTGAAAGTGTTCCTTTTGCTTTTGCTAACCGAAGAGCAATTAAAGTTAAAACTGTAATTTGTGTTGTAAATGCTTTGGTGGATGCCACTCCAATTTCTGGACCAGCGTGTGTGTATGCTCCCGCATGAGTCTCTCTTGAAATGGACGAACCTACCACATTACACACCCCAAAAACAAATGCTCCTTTTTCTTTTGCTAATTTTATTGCTGCTAAAGTATCGGCCGTTTCACCGGATTGTGAAATGGCAATGACAACATCATTGCTTTTTACAATAGGATTACGGTATCTAAACTCTGAGGCATATTCAACTTCCACAGGGATTCTGGTAAACTCTTCAATAATATATTCTGCTACTAAACCGGCATGCCATGAAGTTCCACAAGCCACAATCAAAATACGATCTGCGTGTAAAAACTTTTCAAGATTATCTTCAATTCCTGCCATTTTTATAATACCGGTAGTGGCAGACAATCTTCCTCTGTAAGTATCTTTTATAACATTAGGTTGTTCGTAAATCTCCTTAAGCATGAAGTGCTCGTAACCTCCTTTTTCTATTTGTTCCAAGTTCATTTTCAACTCTTGAACATAAGGATCTACTAAGGTATCATCTTTAATTTTTCGAACTTTTATCGGCTTGTGCAATCTTACAATAGCCATTTCTTCATCTTCCAAATAAATGGCATTGGAAGTATATTCTATGAACGGTGACGCATCTGATGCAATAAAAAATTCATCTTCGCCGATGCCAATTGCTAAAGGACTTCCCAATCGAGCCACTACAATTTCATCGGGTTTGTTTACATCAAAAACAGCTATGGCATAAGCTCCAACCACTTGATTTAAGGCAATCTGAACGGCTTTTCCTAATTTTACATTTTCTTGCTTTTGAACATCTTCAATCAAGTTTACTAAAACCTCTGTATCTGTATCAGAATGAAAAATATAACCGCGTTTTAACAACTCCTTTTTTAAAGGCTCATAATTTTCAATAATTCCATTGTGAATTATTGCTAGTTTTCCTGAGTTGGAAAGATGCGGATGAGAATTCACATCATTAGGAACGCCATGTGTAGCCCAACGTGTATGACCAATTCCGACTGTTCCGTATAAATTGCTTTCTGCTTTTGCTTTCTCTTCTAAATCGGTAACCTTGCCTTTTGTTTTGGAAACTTTTATTGCTTTTCCGTCATGCAGCATGATTCCTGCACTGTCATAGCCTCTGTATTCTAAACGCTTTAATCCTTTTATAACAATGGAATAAGCATCTTTGTTTCCTATATAACCTACAATTCCACACATAGTATATTAATTAGGTTTTGTATAAAAAATTTCCAAACGCAATCTTTTATCTACAGGAACACTTGGGTGACTCCCGTAAATCACAGTTCCAAGAGGACTCATTACTGATCCAACAGAAACATTCTTTACTAAATCTCCTGGAAGAGGATTCTTTTTACTATAATTGGCCGTTAACCTATAATCTTCAGTTACTGCAAGCCCTAAACGAACATTTGTGGAATCTTTTCGCAACAAATTAGAAATATGGCTCGTAATCCGTACTCTATAAAACACTCCTCTTCGGCTTTCATCATTGTCGTTTCCAGACGAAGCTTCTCTTTGAATTATACCACTATGCACTACTTTTCCAAATTTAGGCTTGATAGTATTGGAAGTGCCGTCAAGAGCAAAATCTATTAAAGGACGTTTGTTGTTCAAATCATAAAGAAAAACTCTTTTAGGCTCGGGCGTATTAGTTCCCATTGTTTCATTATCAATAAAAAAAGTAAGATTGGCTTCATTAATCAACCATCTTTGTGCACGCAAGTCTTCTAATTGTTCCGGCGTAAACAAATCAATAATGGCCACAGAACCTGAACCTCCCTTTAAAAACAAAGCTGGGTCGCCGGTTGTTGAATTACTGTTGGTTAAAGCATTTTCATATCCCGGACTGTTGGTAACTTCTTGTAAACTGACTGTATTCCCCAAAAGGTTTAATTCAATAGTACGATCCACTCTAGTCACTTCGTTATCACTGGAAACAGCGTCTTCTTTATACTTAATGGTTATTTTTCCTTGTTTAAAATTTAAAAGTGCTAGTGTATTTGATTGTCCAGATATCTCATCAACCTTGAAATACAATCCTCTAAAATAGTTTTTGAAAAGGTTATTATTTACCATGTTTGACTTTCCTTGACTACTTAAAATTTTGTTCTTGAAAAAGTTTTTATTCAACTTAAGAATCATGGAAGGTGCAAAACGGGTTACTGTTTCAGTTTCATCTTCATTAACTGTGGTAACCACTCTTTCTGCTGAATCAAAAAAGAACTGGTCATTTTGAGAAACTTCCTCATCGTCATTTAACCGCGGCCCAACAATATTGGCATCAAAATCTGCTTTTTGATCCATAAAATATTTTTGGCTTTGCGTAAAATTAGCATCCGGATCTAAATCTCTTATAAAGTATCCATTTTCAAACACTTCCAATTTCATCTTAGATAAAGCAGTTCCATAGATAGAGTCTAATCTATACGTTCCTTCTCCGTCTTCATTTGTATCTGTTTTTACATTGAAATACGGTATGGTCAATTCTACAGATTCAACTTCAATATTTTCTCCATAAACAGGATTAAAGTTGGTAGAACTCACTTCCAATTGTGTAACAAAATGAGCAGTCGTTTTTCCAAAAACAGGATTGTTATAAACTCCTAAAGGATTTACATCTAAATTATTGCTTTGAACAATTCCGGTTCGTTGATTAAAAGCCGTTATTGTAGCATCACGATATGACAATAAATCAAAATGATCATCGCCAATAATATCTGCTCCAAGGGTGTTAAAGTCTTTATCGCATGACGACAAAAAAACGATAAAAAAAACGACAACTAATGCGTTGTATAAACTTTTTTGTGATAACATTCTAAATATAAATAATTATAATACTGTGTTTTTATAGAACTCCGTATACATTTCAGCAAAACGGTCTTTCGGAGCGAAAGGTAAAAAAGGTTTTTTTGATGATTCTATAAATTTTGTTAAACTTGAAGAGACACCTTCTGAAGCAATGATCACGGCATCTGAATGCAACACCGCTGTTTTGATAATGTTTTCATAATTTGGTTCAGCCAAGAATTGTGCCGCATCATTTGGCACACCATCAAAAGCTACTTTGTTCTGCAATTGCATGTCTAAATTGCCATCAAAAGATTGACTGTAAACGGAGGTTACAATCTTGGTATCCGCAAAAAGAGCTTCGTTTTTATAAAAATGTTTCATGTAAAGCGGTAGCAAAGACGCCATCCAACCGTGAACATGAATAATATCCGGAACCCAGTTTAATTTTTTAACGGTTTCCACAACGCCTTTTGCAAAGAAAATGGCTCTTTCGTCATTGTCAGGAAACAATACTCCTGCCTCATCTGTAAAAGTTGCCTTACGTTTAAAATACTCATCATTATCAATAAAATACACTTGAATTCGCTCTTTCGGAATTGAAGCTACTTTTATAATTAACGGCATGTCTAAATCATTTACTACTAAATTCATCCCTGATAAACGGATAACTTCATGCAATTGATGCCTACGCTCGTTAATATTACCATATCTCGGCATAAAGATTCGAATCTGACCGCCTTGATCATTAATCATTTTTGGCACGTCATAAGACATATTTGATACTTCATTTTCTGCCAAATAAGGCACCACCTCAGATGATACATATAATATCCTCTTGTCCTTCATAGGGTTTTGAACTTTATGGGTTAGATTTAAAAACACGCAAAATTACAAAATTTTATGGAGTTTATTACTAAAATAGTAAGTTTGCACCTTATTTTAATAAAAATCACATGCTCGTTTTCAACAACAAAGCAGATTTAGGCAGTCATTTGGAACCTTTTTGTGCCTCAGGAAAATCAATTGGATTTGTACCAACCATGGGTGCTTTGCATGAAGGTCATCTTTCATTGCTTACTGCCTCCTTAAAAAGCAATGCGATTACTGTGATTAGCATCTTTGTCAATCCAACACAATTTAACAATCCGGAAGATTTAAAAAAATATCCAAGAACCTTGTCCTCTGATATTGAGAAAATTAAAAACTTAAATGAATCTATCTTGATTTATGCCCCTGAAGTGACTGATTTGTACAATCCTGAGGAAAAAGCAACTTCTTTTTCATTTGACGGATTAGAATTTCAAATGGAAGGTGAATTCAGACCCGGACATTTTGACGGGGTAGGCACTATTGTTAAAAAACTATTTGAAATCGTAAAGCCTACGAACGCTTACTTTGGTGAAAAAGATTTTCAACAATTGCAAATTGTCAAAAAATTAGTATCAAAATACAAACTACATGTTAACATTGTTCCTTGTGCCATTCATCGGGAATCCAACGGATTAGCCATGAGTTCAAGAAACGAAAGGCTTTCGGAGTCGGAACGTAAAGAAGCCGCTCTAATTTATAAAACATTACAAGAGGCAAAACTAAAATTTGGCATGAAAAGTGCTAAATACGTAAGCGATTGGGTAAAAAAAGTATTCCAAAATAACCAAACGTTCTCCCTGGAATATTTTCAAATTGCAGACGAAACCACCTTAAAACCTTGTTTGAAAAAATCAAAAAACAAAACCTATCGGGCTTTTATTGCGGTTTTTGTTAACAATATCCGATTGATAGATACGATTTCATTAAATTAATTACCTTTGCACCATGCAAATTCAAGTTGTTAAATCCAAGATTCACCGTGTGACGGTAACTGGTGCCGATTTAAATTATATCGGAAGTATTACTATTGACGAAGCTCTTATGGACGCTTCGAACTTAGTTGAAGGAGAAAAAGTTTCAATTGTAAACATCAATAATGGTGAGCGATTAGAAACCTATGTGATTAAAGGAAACCGCAACAGTGGTGAAATTACCTTAAACGGTCCTGCTGCCCGAAAAGTTCAAAAAGGAGATATTATTATCATTATTTCTTATGGAATTTTAGACATTGAAGAGGCCAAAACGTTCAAACCTTCTTTAGTTTTTCCAAACGAAAAAGACAACTCTTTGACCTAATCCGTTGAAAAATCAAATCAGCAAATGGTTATCCATAGTGCTCCCAATTGCATTGGGTGCTTTTTTGATTGTTTATACTTATAACAAATTTACGCCTGAACAAATTGAAGAAATTAAATCTCAATTTCAGCATGCTAATTATTGGTATATCTTAATTTCGCTGTTTTTCGGACTGCTTGCTCTATATTCAAGAGCCCAACGATGGATTTACAGTCTCGAACCATTGGGATACAAACCTAAATTAGCCACAAATTTTATGGCAGTTTGTGTGGCTTATTTTATGAACTTAACCATACCCCGTTCCGGTGAAGTAAGCCGTGCATTAGTGTTAAAAAAATACGAAGATATTCCCTTTGACAAAGCTTTCGGAACTATTATTGCCGAAAGAATCGTTGATTTTATCTTTTTATTGAGCTTCATCTTTTTGGCCATAGTACTTCAGTATGACATATTCAAAACTTTCGTTTTAGATAATCTATCGCTCAAACAGTTGGGCATGCTCATTTTCATTCTCGTTGCCGGTTTTTGTATCGCTTTATGGTTGTATAAAAAGTCAAAAAACAGATGGATTCTTGCACTGAAAGCAAAACTTTCCGGACTTATGGAAGGCATTCAAAGCATTCTGACCATGAAAAAAAAGGGGTTATTTATTTTTCATTCTTTTTTTATCTGGTTGTGCTATGTCTTGATGTTTTATGTAACCATTTTTGCTTTACCGGAAACCTCCAACTTGAGTTTTAATGCGGTTTTAATGGCATTTATTACCGGCGGAATTGCCATCACATTAACCAATAGCGGCTTTGGAGCCTACCCGTTTTTAATTTCGAAAATTCTTTTGGTATATGCCGTACCGGAAACAGCAGGAAATGCTTTTGGCTGGATTGTATGGACCTCTCAAACCTTAATGATTGTTGTTTTGGGACTTCTCTCTTTTTTAATTTTACCAATCCTTAAAAAAAACAAATAAATTAGTATCTTGCTACTGCTTTAAAAATCGTTTTTTAATCTTATTTAGCAACCATTCCTGATGAAAAAGATACTAATTTTTATGCTTTTAGTATGGGCTACAAATACCTATGCACAACAGAGTTCAGAACAGTTTACCTCCAAAAAACTAGGCGAAGACCGTGAAATTACTATTGTGGTTCCAAAGTCATATGATAGTGATAAATCCAGAAAATATCCTTTATTGGTTTTAATGGATGGAGAATACTTGCTTGCTCCCTTTAAAGGAGCTCTTAGTTTTTCAACCTATTGGGATGATATGCCGGAAGTGATTATTGTAGCCATTTCTCAAAACAAAAATAACGAACGCTATACCGATTGTGAGATATCAAAAGAAACCGGACTTCCGGAGGAAAAAGGCAATCTGTTTTTTGAGTTCATCGGAACGGAATTGGTGCCGTATATTGAAAAGAAATACCGCATAGCTCCTTTTAAAATCATTGCGGGACACGATACAACTGCCGGATTTTTGAATATCTATTTATATAAAGAAACACCGCTTTTTGACGCCTATATTTCTTTAAGCCCGGAACTTCCGACAGAAATGGAAAACCGTTTGCCGGAACGCATCAATCAAATTACAAAACCCATTTTTTATTATCATGCTACGGCCGATGGTGATTTGAAAAAAATGCAAACCCGAATTAAGAAATTAGACGAAGGCTTGTCAAAAATCACTAAGCCCACATTCAATTATAAGTTTGATGATTTTAAAGGTGCGACTCATTATTCATTGGTATTACACGCCATTCCTAATGCTCTTTACCAGTTTTTTTCAGTATATCAACCCATCACAAGTGTTGAGTTTCAGGAGAAAATCGTTAAAATGGAAAGCGGTTATGTGACCTATCTTTCTGACAAATATGAAACGTTAGAAAAATCATTAAACATTAAAATGCCCATTCGATTGAATGATTTTAAAGCCATTGAAGCAGCAATTTTGCGAAACAAAGCCTACAATGAATTTGATGAATTATCCATTTTAGCCCGTAAACATTATCCAAAATCAATGTTGCCGGATTACCACTTGGCGTTGATGTTTGAGAAAAAAGAAGATTTTAAAAGAGCTCAGAAATATTACATCAATGCCTTCAACAAAGAACCCATTGGCGATTTAAACAAAGACATGATGTTTGACAAATCTGAAGAAATGAAGAAAATGCAATAACTACATGTCAAAAGTTAAAACCTCTTTTTTCTGTCAAAATTGCGGCACGCAATATTCAAAATGGCAAGGTCAATGTCATGCTTGTAGCGAATGGAATACCATTGTGGAAGAAGTCATTCAAAAAGAAGAAAAATCAGGATGGAAACCTTCATCTTCTGAAGTAAAAAAAGCTCCAAAACCGCTTCGGATTAAAGATATTGATTCAACTCAAGAAATTCGTTTGGATACTTCCGATGGCGAATTAAACCGAGTTTTAGGCGGTGGATTAGTGCCCGGTTCTTTAACGCTTTTGGGTGGCGAACCCGGCATTGGAAAAAGTACGCTTTTGTTGCAAATTGCTTTAAAACTACCTTATAAAACCTTATACGTTTCCGGTGAAGAAAGCCAGAAACAAATAAAAATGCGTGCCGAACGTATTGAAAACAGATACGAAAACTGTTTCATTCTTACGGAAACCAAAACACAAAACATCTTTAAACAAATTCAAGAAATGGAACCGGAGATTGTCATCATCGATTCCATTCAAACCTTACATACGGATTACATTGAATCCACTGCCGGAAGTATTTCCCAAATTCGGGAATGCACGGCCGAACTCATCAAATTTGCCAAAGAAACGAATGTTCCGGTGCTATTGATTGGTCACATTACGAAAGACGGAACGATTGCCGGACCAAAAATTTTGGAACACATGGTGGATACCGTTTTGCAATTTGAAGGCGATCGCAATCATGTTTATAGAATTCTCCGTTCGCTTAAAAACCGTTTTGGTTCTACGGCAGAAATTGGCATTTATGAAATGCAAGGTTCCGGTTTGCGAGAAGTGGCCAATCCATCGGAAATATTAATTTCTCACAAAGACGAAGAACTTTCCGGAACGGCCATTGCTTCCACGTTAGAAGGTATGCGACCGTTGATGATTGAAATTCAAGCGTTAGTCAGCACCGCAGTTTACGGAACACCGCAACGAAGTACAACCGGCTACAATGCCAAACGACTCAATATGATTTTGGCGGTTTTAGAAAAACGTGCCGGATTTAGATTGGGAGCGAAAGACGTTTTTTTAAATGTGACAGGCGGAATTTCTGTGGATGATCCTGCGATTGATTTAGCTGTGGTTGCCGCTATTTTATCTTCCAACGAAGATATTCCGGTTGGGAAAGATTTTTGTTTTGCCGGAGAAGTTGGTTTAGCGGGAGAAATTCGTCCCGTGAACCGCGTTGAACAACGTATTTTGGAAGCGGAGAAATTAGGTTTTTCGACGATTTTTGTATCGAAATACAATAAAATTTCGTTGAAAGAAACGATGATTCAAGTGAAATTGGTGGCGAAGATTGAAGATGTTGTAAGCGAACTATTTGGCTAAAAAGTATCTTTTGAAAGCATATCAAGAAATCATTCAGTGGGTAAATAGTTTTCATGAACAAGGTGAAACGATTCAAGCTGCC
>JAUXNR010000908.1 GCA_030682755.1 Flavobacterium sp. | reverse complement strand
TTTCAAAGCGCTCCTTCGCCAATACGACCTACCAAGGCATGTATTGCGAAGTTTGGCTCTGTATATAAATGAATTGGCAGTAAGAATATTTGACACTCTAAATTTTTATATAATATGGCTTATTCAAAATGTCCAAAATGTAGCAACAGCCACTTTGAAATGAAAGAAAATTCACCATCACACTCCAATTTTATAATTCAATTTGTTCAATGCAGTAGTTGTGGAACTGTAGTTGGGACGATGGATTATTTTAATATTGGAGCAAGGTTATCTGAAATAGAAAAAAAGATTGACTACATAAAATCCTCCAGTTATGGTTCAAGTTCTATTGATTCGAACTTAGATGTAATAAATAACAATATTGCCAGACTCTTTAATTATGTAAAATCAAAACTCGACAATAAATGAACCAGGAAGCGATTGGTATTTTAAAAGAAGTTGTAACAAAATGGACAAGCATAAGACGTTTTTCTTCTGAAAATAAAAAGGTAGACAGTTTTAATAGTCCCATAACAGACGATGAATTTGTTTTGCGATTTTCCAATTCAATAAATAACTTTTTTTGTGATGGAAAACAAATTTCTATTAATCTTGTTTCAAAACCATTTCATACAAATACAATCAGCGACAATCCACTCTCCCGTAACATCAAAGGTGACAAATACCGTTTGGAAAAATTTTTAGATGAATTTGACGAACTGTTTTATAAAGAGGTTGAAAATAAATTGGATAAATGTCTTGAAACTCTTACAACTTCAGAACCTTTGTTTTTATAAGAAAATTACTATCGCCAACAAGCTACAGCCAAAAGCAGGGCAGAGCGACTTCAAATGGGTGTTTCTGCAAAGTTCATCTTTCGTTCTTCGATTGAACTTTTGTGCTACAAATTCCCGCCTTCGGCAATACCCGAGGCTGACTGATAGTCATTCGAAGTGCCCACCGTTCGATTAGGATGAGTCGGAGCAAGCCACATCGAGACTGTTTCAAATAGAGTGCTTGGAGGGGTTAC
>JAUXNR010000902.1 GCA_030682755.1 Flavobacterium sp. | reverse complement strand
ATGGGTTGAGCAAAGATTCTTCAGCAGATTGTTTCCAGGTTCGTTCAGTTTCTCAGGAGCGATTTATAAAAAAAATCGGGAGTATTTCCAATATCATTATTGACGAGATAAAAGCAGGATTATCAAAGGTATTCTCGATTGACAATTAGTGATATATATATATTGGAAACATTACATCAACATTATACTTAATCCATTGTGATTAATCAGGTTATGCGGATAGTCTGCAGGAGTTGTTTAACCACCACTCACGGCCAGATTGCCGTGCAGACCGAAGGCTCCGAAGTGGAATTCAGAAAACTGGAAGTGGGGATTGAAAAGATTTCGACAGTACAATAATTTTAGTTGAGTAAATGTGGTGCGTTTAGCCAATCAATTTTTGGGTGGCTAAACGCATAAAAGCATAAAGTTAAAGCGAATATAAACGAATATAATTTAATACATTCGTTATAGCCCATTAGCGTAACGGGTAAACTCAATAATCAATGACTAAGTGAACTATTTGATTAAGAATTAACTTTTAAGAAATGAACAGATTAACGTTTTTTTTTCTCCTTATTTTTGGTTCAAACTTGCTTAATGGTCAAACACATAAAATTGAAACAGAGCATTTTAAAGTCAAATATGATATTGAAGCTGAAGAATATGCAAAAGCAAGTCTTAAAGTATTGGAATTAGCATGGACTATTGCGATTAGAAATGGTTATAACCTGCCTGATAAGATTAAATTTACTATCAAAAACACCGACCGAAGTGTTTTATATTTTGACAGGAAAAGTCTAAAAGGTATTACGCTTGAATATAAAACAATGGATTCATTTAATTCCCCAAAAAATGGAGGGAAGAATAACATCTATGGATTATGCCATGAACTTGGTCATTTAATTATGTATAACACGACAACAAATAAGAATAACTGGATGTCGTATAATTTCAGAGAATCATGGGCGGATTTTTGGGGGAATACGGTGATTGACTCAATACATTCGGAGTTGGGAATTGATTTTTGGCCAAATCCATATAATTATTTGGAGTTTTCAGGAAGTGAATATATGAAGAAACGAATTGACCAAAACAATTCAAAAATTGCAGACTTTAATAAGTCGGTACAGTTTTGGATTGATTTAAACTCTATCATTGGTTTCAATAAAATGAATCAGATATTTGAAC
>JAUXNR010000900.1 GCA_030682755.1 Flavobacterium sp. | reverse complement strand
CTCCACCTTGGCAAGGTGGCGCTCTACCAACTGAGCTATTTTCGCATTACGTTTTTTATAAGAACTGCACCACTTGTTCAGCAATGCGGATGCAAATGTACTATAATTATTTACTTTTACAAGTGTTTTTTTGAAAAAAATTGCTTGAAAAAACTAACTTTTTGAATGTTAATTCAATAGCAATTACTTTTTAAGTAACATTCGCTTAATTTCGTTTAATTTCATCAACGCTTCCACCGGAGTTAGTGTATTGATGTCAATATTTAGAATCTCTTCTTTGATTTCTTCCAACAAAGGGTCGTCTAAATTGAAAAAACTTAATTGCAATTCTTCTTTTGATGATTTAATTCCTGACAATTCTTCACTTGAATGATTTTTTTCGAGTTTCTTTAAAATCTTATGAGCTTTTTGAATTACCGTTTGAGGCATTCCGGCCATCTTTGCCACATGAATACCAAAACTGTGAGCTGTTCCTCCTTTTACCAATTTGCGAATAAACAAAACCGTATCTTTTAACTCTTTTACGGAAACATTATAATTATGGATACGATTAAAAGTAACTTCCATTTCATTTAATTCATGATAATGTGTGGCAAACAATGTTTTTGGTTGATTAGGATGTTCATGCAAATATTCTGCAATAGCCCATGCAATAGAAATTCCGTCATAAGTACTGGTTCCTCTTCCAATTTCATCTAATAAAACCAAACTCCTTTCGGATATATTATTCAAAATAGAGGCCGTTTCATTCATTTCTACCATGAAGGTAGATTCACCCATGGAAATGTTATCGCTGGCTCCTACTCTGGTGAAAATTTTATCTACAATACCCATTCGAACCGCTTCTGCCGGAACAAAACTTCCCATTTGTGCCAATAAAACGATTAAAGCCGTCTGTCGTAAAATAGCTGATTTACCCGACATATTCGGCCCGGTTATCATTATAATTTGCTGCGAATCTCGATCTAAAAACACATCATTGGCAATGTAAGGAACGCCAATGGGCAATTGTTTTTCAATCACAGGATGACGACCGTTTGTTATTTCCAATTCAAACGTCTCATCCAAAACCGGACGCACATAATTATTATCAATGGCCAATTGTGTAAACGAATTCAAACAATCCAATTGTGCTACCAAACTGGCGTTCAATTGAACCGGTTTTATATACGTGCCAATCCAAATGACCAATTGCTCAAACAATTGAGTTTCCAATTGATGTATTTTATCTTCTGCTCCTAGAATTTTGGACTCGTATTCTTTTAACTCTTCTGTGATATAACGTTCTGCATTCACAAGGGTTTGCTTTCGAATCCATTCTTGAGGCACTTTATCTTTGTGTGTATTTCTAACTTCAATATAATAACCAAAAACGTTATTGAACGAAATTTTCAATGATGAAATCCCGGTTCGTTCTGACTCTCTTTGTTCAATACCCTCCAAATACTCTTTTCCGGATGTGGAAATTGCACGCAATTCATCTAAATCCTGATGAATCCCTTGGGCTATAGCATTTCCTTTATTAATAGAAACCGGAGCATCCGGATTTAAGGTGGTTTTTATCTTTTCTCTCAACAAATCACAACTGTGCAAACTATCACCAATCGCTTTCAAAGATTCATTACTGCTTTCTAAAGCCAAGGTTTTGATTGGAATAATTGCATCCAAAGATTGACAAAGATAAATGACTTCACGTGGCGAAATTTTTCCGGTAGCCACTTTAGAAATCAATCGTTCCAAATCAGAAATTTGTTTGATTTGGTATTGTATTTTTTGAAGCACATCCGGATTATCTTTCAAAAAAGAAACCACTTCATGTCTTGAACTGATTTTAGCTGCATCTTTCAGAGGTAATGCCAACCAACGCTTGAACAAACGACCTCCCATTGGCGAAAGCGTTTTGTCTATAACATCCAAAAGCGTTACCGCATTTTGATTGGTGCTGTGGTACAATTCTAAATTTCGAATGGTAAAGCGATCCATCCAAACATAAGCATCTTCTGCTATTCGCTGAATGGATGTAATGTGTTGAATTTTGTTATGTTGTGTTTCTGACAAATAATACAAAACAGCTCCGGAAGCCACAATGCCATCTTGTAATTCTTCAATACCAAATCCTTTTAATGAATTGGTCTGAAAATGTTTGGTCAACACCTCAACCCCATAATCTTCATTGTACACCCAATCTTCGAGAAAAAAAGTATGATAATCTTCACCAAAAATTTCTCTGAACTGGTTTTTATTTTGCTTCGGAATTAAAATCTCACTCGGATTAAAATTCTGCAATAATTTATCAATATATTCTTCATTGCCTTGTGCGGTTAAAAACTCGCCTGTTGACACATCTAAAAAAGCAATACCCAGCTGTTTTCTTCCAAAATGAATTGCTGCCAAAAAGTTATTGGTTTTAGAATGCAATACTTCATCATTCATGGAAACTCCGGGAGTTACTAATTCAGTAACACCTCTTTTTACAATTGTTTTGGTCATTTTTGGATCTTCCAACTGATCACAAATGGCCACACGAAGTCCGGCTTTTACCAATTTTGGCAAATACGTATTTAAAGAATGATGCGGAAATCCTGCCAAGGCTGTTTCTGTTTCTGAACCTGCTCCTCTTTTTGTTAAAACAATTCCTAAAATTTGCGAAGCACGTACGGCATCTTCACCAAAGGTTTCATAGAAATCACCCACACGAAACAGCAAACACGCATCAGGATATTTTGATTTGATTTGATTGTACTGTTTCATCAAAGGGGTTTCCTTTGGCTCTTTTACAACGTTGGCTTTGGCTGACAATGGATTTTATTTTTAATTAGGATTCCAAAAATACGAAATTGAATTTTCAAAACACAACTTCCAAATTCTAAAATTTTGAGATTCGTCAATTTTCAAATTGTCAAATTCATTTCCTATTTTTGCCCCATGAGAAAACTAGCCAATTCTGAACTGGATCGTAAAAACATAGACGAGTTTAAACAAGCTGAAAAAACACCAATCATCATCATTCTTGATGACATCAGAAGTTTGCACAATATTGGTTCTGTTTTTAGAACTGCCGATGCTTTTTTGATTGAAAAAATCTATTTGTGCGGCATTACAGCAACTCCTCCAAACAAAGAAATTCACAAAACCGCTTTAGGAGCAACCGAAACTGTTGACTGGGAGTATTCAAAAAACGTTTTAGACTTGATTGAAAAACTAAAAAACGAAGGCATTTCTATTTGGGCTGTAGAACAAGTGGAACAGTCTAAAATGCTAAATGATTTTCAAATTGAAAAAGATAAAAAATATGCTTTGATTTTTGGCAATGAAGTTAAAGGCGTTTCGCAAGAAGCCATTCAAAAATCTGAAGGCGTGATTGAAATTCCGCAATTGGGGACCAAACATTCCTTAAATATTTCAGTTAGTGCAGGCATTGTGGTTTGGGATTTATTTCAAAAAATAAATTCAAAATAAGCTATAGTATCTTTTGACCAATTTCTTCTAAGATTGTAATGTAATCTTCTTGGTTTACCACAAAATCTTTTTCTGAAACATCAATAATTACAACATTCAAATCTGTTTGGGTTTTAATATAATCCAAATAACCCCGATTAATTTTATCTAAATAATCTGCCGGAATTTGTTGCTCATAACTTCTTCCTCTGCTTTTTATATTGGCTAATAATTGCCCTGTATTTTGATACAAATAAACATACAAATCAGGTTTGGGCATTTCTTTATGAATGATATCAAACATGGTTTTATACAATCGATATTCATCTTCAGTTAATGTCACTTTTGCAAATATCAACGATTTAAATATGTGATAATCTGCAACAATAAAATCTTTAAACAAATCAAATTGAGCCAAATCATCAGACAACTGCTGATATCTGTCTGCTAAAAAAGACATTTCCAACGGAAAAGCATACCTACTCTGATCTTCATAAAATTTAGGTAAAAAGGGATTGTCTGCAAAGCGTTCCAAAACCAATTTTGCATTAAAATCCTCAGCAATTTTTGTGGCTAATGTTGTTTTTCCGGCTCCGATATTTCCTTCAATGGCAATGTAATTTAGTTTTTGTAACTGCAAGGCTCCAATTGGCGATTGCAACGTTGAAATCAACTTACATTTACTTCTGTCTTCTGCCAATTGCACCAATTCCGGTAAAAATTTTTGTAAAATCGGATGACGCCAATCTAAATTCAAATCCCGCATTGGCACTAACACAAACATTCTATTATGCATGTGTGGATGCGGAATTTTCAAATTTTCGGTTTCAATAATCTGATCGTCAAAAGCTATGACATCAATATCAATTATTCTTTTTTGATAACCCACTTCTTCGCTTCTAATTCTACCTATTTCGATTTCAATTTGCAAAACTAACGAGAGAATTTTTTCGGCAGATTTTGAAGTATGAATTACCAAAGCACAATTATAAAATGGCAAACTGTCAAAACCCCAAGGAGGTGTTTCGTATAAAGAAGAAACTTTAATAACAGTTCCCACTTTTTTGTGTAGTAAAATAATGGCCTTTTCAATAAACAATTGTCTATCTCCTAAGTTACTTCCCAACGATAAAACTACCTGATGCTGCTTTTCCATAAGTTTGACAAAATAACTAAAACTATTTCAGATAAGAAGTATCTTTGCAAATCAGAAATTAAAAAAAATTAAAAATTGTAGTTTTGTAACTTTAAATCGATTACAGCTACTAATTCAACAAGAATAAATTAAACCGTTATGAAATTTTTAGGAAATATTATTGCTACAGTCATTGGAATATTTGTTTTTTTGATGTTGGTTTTCTTCGGATTCATCATTCTAGGAGCAATTTTTGGTGGCGACTCAGACATTGTGAAAGTTGAAAAAAATTCAGTTATTGAGCTAAACCTTGAAAACATTGCTTTAGATTATAAAGGAAAATATACGGATCCATTGGTTTCGTTGCTTTCAAAAAACAATGAAGTTGGCTTTATTGATGTATTAAACGCAATTGAATACGCAAAAACTGACGATAAAATTCAAGGAATTTCTATACTTAACAATTTCTCCATGTTAGGTTTAGCACAATCAAAATCATTGCGAGAAAAATTGATTGATTTTAAAAAATCAGGAAAGTTTGTGGTTGCTTATTCCAATTATTTAACCCAACGCGATTATTATTTAAACTCTGTTGCTGATACCATTTATTTAAATCCGGTTGGTGAAATGGAATTCAAAGGCTTGTCTTCTGAAATTTTATTTTTTAAAGACTTACAAGAGAAATCAGGTGTAAAAATGGAAGTAATCCGTCACGGAAAATACAAAAGTGCCGTGGAACCGTTTTTAGAAAATGAAATAAGTGCAGAAAACAGAGAACAAATGACATCTTTATTGAATTCCGTTTGGTCAACAATCGTTGAAGACATTTCAAAAAGCAGAAAAATTGCTGTGGATTCATTGAATTTAATTGCAACAAATTTAGACGCCAGAACTCCTGAAAGAGCGTTGAAATCTAAATTAATTGACAAGATTGGCTACGAAGATGAATACCATGACGGAATCAGACATGCTCTTGATGTTGATTTTGATGAAGACTATAAAACCATAGAAATTGCAGATTACGCTCAAAATTTTCTAACTAAACCATCAAAGGTCAGCACAAAAGATAAAATTGCAATCATTTATGCTCAAGGCGAAATTCTTGGTGGCGAAGGAGACGTAACAATCATTGGCGAAGGCTCCATGAGAAAAGCTATAATTGAGGCACGAAAAGATAAAAATGTAAAAGCCATTGTGCTTCGAGTGGATAGTCCGGGCGGAAGTGCTTTGACGTCAGAATTAATTTGGAGAGAAATTGAAATTGCAAAAAAATCAAAACCGGTTGTTGTTTCCATGGGTAATGTGGCTGCATCAGGAGGCTATTATATTGCTTGTAACGCCGATAAAATAATTGCTGAACCCACAACAATAACAGGTTCAATTGGTGTTTTTGGTGCCATTCCAAACATGACAGAGCTTTCTAAAAAAATTGGCATCAATACAAGCATCATCAAAACACATGAAAATGCAAACAATTATAGTGTATTTAAACCGCTTGATCCAACACTAAAAGCAACAATTACAGAAAGTATTGAAAATGTTTACGCCACTTTTCTGACACGTGTTGCGGTTGGCAGAAAAATGACATTTGCTCAAGTTGATGAAATTGCACAAGGAAGAGTTTGGACCGGTACAGAAGCTTTAGAACTTGGTTTAGTAGATCAACTAGGTGGTTTAGAAACGGCTTTGAAAGAAGCGGCTAAACTTGCAAAAATTAAAAAGTATAAAGTTCAAAACCTCCCTGAGTTTGATAAAAATTTTATGGAGTTTTTAAATGAAGCCAATTCATTACCTTTTGCAAAATCAAAAGAAGCCTACATTAAGGAAGAAATTGGAGTTGAGGCTTATCAAACTTTACAACAAATAAAAAAGATGAATCAACAAAAAGGTGTTCAAGCATTAATGCCTTATGAGATAAGAATAAAATAAATTCTAAATAACAGACAAAAGCCTCTTGTTTCATAAATTCGATAAGAGGTTTTTTTATGCCCTTTTTTTTAATTTTTCATTAACAAGAGGTACGACTCATTTTATTAAATTTGTTAAAAAAAGCTTGGAAACAAAAGACCGTTTGTTGGCCTTCAAAATTTACATGATTTTAGGAGCTTTATTTATTGCTTCTTTAGTGGTGTCAAATTTAATATTTCAGAAATTTTTTTATTGGGACTTTTTTGGGTGGTACCGCTTTGAAATTTCTGTTGGCATTCTTCCCTATCCTATAACTTTTTTGATTACTGATATTATCTCTGAAGTTTATGGAAGAAAAAAAGCAAACCAAGTGGTTACAGCGGGTATTTTTGCCTCAGTTTTTTCATTAGGAATTATTTATGTTGCCAATGCTGTTCCTGCAATTGAAAACTCTCCCATTGACAACGCACTCTTTACAAAAGTGTTTGGTCAAACGGCATTAGCGGTTTTGGCATCAATGATTGCTTATTTAGCCGCTCAATACATTGACATTTATATATTTCATTTTTGGAAACGAATTACAAAAGGAAAAATGTTGTGGTTGCGAAATAATTTTTCAACCTTCACATCACAGTTTATAGATACATTTACGGTATTATTTTTGCTATGTAACTTCAAGATTCTTCCGTGGGAAATGTTTAGTGGCTTATTGCTGAGTGGTTTTCTGTTCAAAGTGATTATTGCTGCTTTAGATACTCCCATTTTATATGTGGCCGTATATTGGTTTCTAAAACGTTTTAAGTTAAAAAGAGGCGGAGAATTAATATTAGATTAATAAAAATAAAGCACCCAAATAAAAAAATCATACTCATGTTAAAAAAAGTTTTAAAAGGTTTCGGTATTTTTTTGTTAGTAGCCATTATCGCTTTGGCTGCAACTCCATTTTTGTTTAAAAACAAAATAAAAGAATTGGTTTTAAAATCAATAAATGAAAAAGTGGACGCTACTGTTGCATTTGAAGATGTTAGTATTAGCTTATTTAAAAGCTTTCCTAAAGCAAATGTCACTATTGACAAGTTAAGTTTAATTAATAAAGCTCCATTTGCAGGCGATACTTTATTTTATTCCGGCGAAGTTAATTTGAGAATGTCTGTCAAAGAACTTTTTAAATCAGAAGGTGAAGCCATGCAAATTGAATCATTTTCCAGTAAAAATGGCTTGGTTAATATCTTAATTAACAAAGATGGAGTTGGAAATTTTGACATTGCCATAAAAGATGATAAAGAAAAGGAATCTGACGAAAGCAAACCCTTTGCGTTAAACATTCAAAACTATGCTATTGAAAATTTAAAATTTGTATATTTTGATGAAGGTTCTAAAGTCAGAATGGTTGTTGACAAAATTGAACATACCGGAAAGGGTAATTTTGCTGAATCAAAATTAGATTTAAGCACTTTTACCAAGGCCAACCTTTCTCTGGATATGGATAAAACCAACTACATGAACAATGTAGCATTACATCTTGATGCTATTTTAGGAATTGATTTAGAAAACAACAAATATGAATTCAAAGACAATAAAGCTTTGATAAATCAACTGCCTTTGGAGTTTAAAGGATTTATTCAATTGGTTGAAGCAGGACAAAATTATGATTTGACATTTTTCACACCTACCTCATCCTTTAAAAACTTTTTGGGATTAATTCCATCAGCCTATAAAGGCGATTTAGACAAAATCAAAACATCTGGTGATTTTGAATTAAAAGGATTTGCAAAAGGACTCTATTCTGAAAACACTATTCCAAAATTTGAACTTATTATTGCTTCAAATAATGCTTCGTTTAAATATCCTGATTTGCCAAAAACTGTTGAAAACATTGTGATTGACACCAAAATCAAAAATGAAACAGGCATCATGAATGACACGTATGTAAACATTGACAACTTATCATTTAAAATTGATCAAGATGTTTTCAATGCCAAAGCTACAATTAAAAACGTAGCAGAAAATCCCTTAGTAAATGCAGATTTAAAAGGGACAATCAATTTAGCAAATTTAACAAAAGCATATCCAGTTCAATTGGACAAACCATTAACCGGAATTGTAAAAGCAGATGTCACTACAAAATTTGACATGCAATCTGTTGAAAAAGAAAACTACCAAAACATTCAAAGTGCCGGATTGGTTAGCATAACCGGATTTAAATATACCGATGACGCAGGAAAAGGAATGGACATCAATGAAGCGATTGTTCAATTTAATCCAAGCACACTAAACTTACAGAAGTTTGATGCAAAAACCGGAAAAAGTGACATGAAAATTACAGGTGTAATTGAAAATTTTTATGGGTATTTATTTAATGATAAAAACTTAAAAGGAAACTTTAATTTGGTTTCTAATCAAATTGCAGTTGCAGATTTTATGACCACTTCAGAACCGGCAAAAGAAGGAAGTAAACCAAGTGAAGCCATAAAAATTCCAGCCTTTTTAGATTGTGCAGTAACCGCAAGTGCAACAACTGTTTTGTATGATAACTTAACCTTAAAAGATGTTTCCGGAAAATTAATCATCAAAGATGAAAAAGTAACTTTGGAAAACATGAAAACCAATATTTTTGGCGGCCAAATTGGATTAAATGGTTCGGTTTCAACCAAAACAAAAGTGCCAACTTTCACCATGGGATTAGACTTAAAGCAAGTAAACATCAATGAAACGTTTACGATGTTAGACATGATGAAAAACATTGCTCCCATAGCCAACATCATTAACGGGAAATTAAATTCAACAATCAATTTATCAGGAAATTTAGATGCTGTGGAAATGACTCCTGATTTAAAATCAATTTCTGGAGATTTGGTTAGTCAATTATTATCAACCACCATAAATCCTTCCAATTCAACATTGTTAAGCAGTTTAGACAGTCATATAAACTTCATTGATTTGAATAAAATCAATTTAAATGATTTAAAAACCAATTTAACCTTTAAAGACGGTAAAGTAAATGTTTTACCTTTTGACATTAAATACCAAGACATTACTCTTAATGTTGGAGGCTCTCATGGATTTGATCAAACAATGAATTACAATGTGAAATTTGACGTTCCAACAAAATATCTGGGAAGTGAAGTAAACAGTTTGATTGCAAAACTTTCGCCGGCTGATGCTGCAAAAATTGAAAACATTCCTATAACAGCTTTATTAGGTGGTAATTTTTCCAGCCCAAAAATTTCTACTGATATAAAACAAGCCACAACAAAATTGGCAAACCAATTGGTAGAACAACAAAAACAAAAATTAATCAATCAAGGAACCTCGGCTTTGGGTAATTTAATAAATCAAAACACAAAACCCGGTGACACCACAAAAACTAAAACTCCCGCAACAACGGAAGAAGTAAAAGCAAAAACAGAAGATGCGGTTAAAGACAAAGTTAAAGAAGGTTTAAACAATTTACTTAAACCCAAGAAAAAAGACAACTAAATAAAAAACCCCAAACTGAAAATTTCAATTTGGGGTTTTTACTTTTAACTAACACTACTCAGTAAATAAACTCACAGATAACTTTATTTCTTCGTTAACCTTAATCATTCCGCCAACTTTCTTTGGCGGTGTTAAATCAAAGTCGCTAAAGTTAAGCGTTATACTGCCATTCAATCGATTGTCTTCAAATTTCAAGGGAAGATTTCTGTAAACTTTTTGTTTTCCCACTAGATTTAGAGTCAAATCACAATAATAATTATCTCTTGAATTCTTGAAGTTTGACAATTCAATTCGTATTTGAGGAAACTCTTTTTCTTTCAGCGTTTTTCTAAAATCGCTATTCAAAATAAAATTCCCACATCCAAACTTTTTGACAGGTATGAAGTGTGAAATTTTATTTGATTTGTTTGCCTGATTTAAAAACAGCGTGTCTTTAGTTGTCATATCATAGTTACACTCAAAACCTCCAATTGAAGTAGTACCTTGAACAGTAAACTGTTTTGTACTTACCAACAGATATTCTTTAGGTGTTGAAAACAGTGTTACTGTTGCTGCTAATATGAGACCAAAAACACGCATCTTTTTTATAATTAGAATGAAATTACCGCTTCTGCAACAAATCCATTAAATTTTCCTTCGTTTAAAATGTTGGTTTTTGCATAACCGTCATATTTTTGATTTACATACTCAAACTTCATCAAGATGTTTTTTGTCATAAACCATCCGCCACCAAAATTGAATCGAGTTACATCAACATTATCATTGGTAACCGTTTCTCCAGAAACATTGTTATATCTACCGGCTACATATAAATTCTCGTTTTTACCAAAGCGATAAATTAATTCTGCTCCAAGTTGTTGAAAGTTTCTCTCATCGGTTTCAGCTTTTGTTTTTCCGTTTGCAGTTTCATACATTCCAAAAAACTCAAAACCTTTATATTTCAAAAATGGGTTAATCATTATAGCGGTCAACTCATTAGTAAAGCCAGGATTAACTAATCCAGAAGAATAATTTGCTGAAGATGTAGCTAAAGTGTTTTCCATTACAAAATAATATCTTGAACCGGCTCTGTCACCACCCCAAAGATAAGTTCTTGCAGATTGAGCTGTATTATAAACTGATCCAGTTAATCTGAATCTGAAATCTTCTGTAAGTTGTTTGTCATAACCAATTTTTGCCATCACAGAAGGACTTGTAACGCCGGGAGCATTTGTAGTTTGATTCAATTTGCCGTTTGTGGCTCCTAGCATACCAATCCAACCATTTCTTCTATAATAAACTTCTGCACCAACTTCTGTTGTAAAAGCATCCATGATATAATTTCCAACAAACGGATTGTATAAAGCTTGAGCATTATCAGAACGTCTGAAATGAGCATCACCATAATTATTTTCCATATGTCCAATTTTGATAGTTATATATTTCATAGCTTCTTCCATAAAACCCGGACGGATGAATTCTAATTTATCAAATTGAATATAACCCCCTTTTACATAAGGTTCAGGATGGTGACGAGAAGATAGATACGTACGTAAGTGTAAATTTACACCGTCATAAAGTGCTACATCAATATCTAAATTTGCAGTTGCCAAATTAAAATTGTTTCCAAGATTAGCCAATTGATTGGTGTTAACATTATTTGAATTCAACACCGGATCTGCGTTGTTTTCATGATCTAACGCTTGATATTGAAGTGCAAATGCCCCGCCAATTCTAACTTTTACTTGATCAAAAGTTGTGACCGTATCTTTTGGAGCTTCAAACATTGACAATCCTGTTTTATCATATGGCCGCCAGTTATCTAATTGATATTGTTGTTTTTGTGCGATTGCTAATGTACTTACCAGTACAAGTGCGATTGTAAATAAATTTTTCATTGTTGATTTAATTAGAGGTTGATTTTATTATTATTTAAATTTTAATGTGAAGCTGATTTTTACATCATTACCTGTTTTTACAGTACCCATCAAAGCTGTGGGTGGCGTAATATCATAATCTGTAAGCTTGAAAGAATAAGACCCTTC
>JAUXNR010000894.1 GCA_030682755.1 Flavobacterium sp. | reverse complement strand
ACCGCTTTCTGTTGGAAGATTTACAAGCGTACTACAAAGCGTTTCTTTTGTAGTGTCATTAAGGGATTCAAGTGGAACCCTTGAAATAGATTGCTCTCCAAGCATTGATTTAATTATTTCAAATAAAGTACCTTTCCCATTTCTACCTTCACCTATTAAAAAGAAAAAACAATGCTTAATATTTAAAGGAGTAAGACAATACCCCATCATTTCCTGGATAATATCTTTTAAGCCTTGTCTGCCTTTTGTTGCAAAGTCGAGATATTTTTCAAAATTTGGAATTGCCATATTTTCAATATCGTGCGGAATGGCCCAAAGATTATAATTATCAGGATTAGATTCTCCTATATCAATATTACCATTCAAATGTATAGTGTAGCTACAATTTTTTGTAAATATTGGGATTGTTTTATTGTGTAAATATTTATATGGGTCAAATTTATTTAAGCACCTTGAATCTGGAAGAATTTTATATTTTATAAACTCTTTTGATATTTTTAAATAATCAATTTTTATTTCAGATTTATTGTATATATTTTCAGACACAACTTTCAGCCTTCTTTGTATGCCAGAAATAAATTCTGGAACTTTTTTCCATTTACCATCTATGAATAACCAATATGTACCATGTGAAGGCTTGTCAAAATCTTGTATTTTTACCATTACCTCATATTCAAGGCTAAGATATTTAATAAAATTATTTGGAGATAGCATTTCTGCCATTTTTTTCTTTAAAACAGATTTTTCATCTTCTTCTGATTGGTTAAACTCTTTACGAATCTCATCCAAATCTTCATAAAATTGTTCATCAAGGATTATAGACACTCTATTCCCTCCCATTATTTATTTTGGGAGTTCTTCTTTCTTTGTTCCAATAGGGAGATTTACAAGAGGGACAAATACGAATATCTATTTGTCGAGGTATCCACTTATGGTCACAGCGTTTACATTGAATATAGGTTAGTTTTATCTTATCCAATCCATCTCCTTGTATTATATGATTTTGTTACGGTACTGTGGGTAAGTTTCCTTGTCAAGACAAAACTATGCAAAGGCTTATTTGACAGGCATTTTAAGCTTATCCGGTCTTTCTAATTAACAGCTTTTTTTATCTTAGTTTCTACTTTGGTAATGATAGCATTTTTGAATACTTTTGGATGATACTTTTCAATTTCGACAAGCTGTTCTTCACCGATAAGATAATGAAGTTTGGCGCAAGAACAAAGTAGACTGGTATTTGTTTTCAATTCTCTTCCTATCCTTCCAGTTCCATTGCATTTTGAATGGTTTTTTGCCTGAATTTCAAGTAATTGATATTTTTTAAAGTCCAAAACAATACCAGCTTTTGAAGGTTTATAAACCAAAACATAAGTATTAGTCTTTTCCATTTTTAGAACCCTCCTGCTGTTGTAACTGTAAAAAGTTTTGCATTAAAGCTTTCTCGTATTCTTCACCTATATGAAAAGCTTTCCATAATAAACCACCCAAATCAACAAGATTTTTTGGTAATTGGGTTTGTGTTACAAGTGTTACTATTTCTAATAATTTCTTTTTATGTTCTGCTAATTCCATTTTCTTCTCCTTTATTAATATGGATATATAACTCATAGCATGAACCACAACCTTTGCAAGTAAGTGGGATGACTACCAAGCTTGTAGTTTCCCTCCAAGCCCAATCAGCTACAAGATTGCCGCCACAATCTTTACACTTTATAGTTAAA
>JAUXNR010000890.1 GCA_030682755.1 Flavobacterium sp. | reverse complement strand
ATGCTTTTAAAACTGCTCGTCAGACAGTTCTTTGTTTGCCATACTTCCTGTAATTCCACCTGTAGCAACGGCATAAGCTACCGAACGCATCATCGTTGAATTGTCTCCACAAGCAAAGATTCCTTTTACAGTTGTTTTCTGAAAATTATCTACTTTGATATACCCTTGTTCTGTCAGCTCACAACCTAAAGCTGTTGGAATATCGGAATGCTGTGTGAATGGAACAGATGAATAAAGTGCATCAAAGTTCATTTTGCTATCGTCCTTAAAAATCACGTTTTTGATATGTCCGTTTTCATGTTCTATTTCTGCAATCTCTTTTTCAACAATACGAATATTGTTCTTGTTTAGTTTCTCTAATTGATCGCTATTAAATTCAGCTTTCCCAGAAGTAAGCATAGTAATATTGTTGGTGAGGTTATTCACCAATGATGCTACATGAAATGCTTTTTCTCCGTTTGAAAATATTCCTGTTTTTTGATTACGAAATTCATAACCGTGGCAGTACGGACAATGAATTACAGAAATTCCCCAACATTCTGAAAAGCCTTTTATATCAGGCATTATGTCTTTTATTCCTGTTGCAAAAACAAGTTTTTTTGTCTTAAATTCTTTGCTTGTTTGAGTGGTAATTATAAATCCGTCTTTGGTTTTCTGTCCACTAACGGCAAGATCATTCAATAGTTTAACAGTATCGTATTTTAAAACTTGCGTTTTGGCTATTTCGGCTATTTCTTTTGGTTTTACTCCGTCTTGCGTGATAAAATTATGTGAATGTGGTGTTTGTTGGTTGCAAGGCAAGCCACTATCAATAATCAGAACATTTCGCATAGAACGACCTAAAGCCATTGCCGATGAAAGTCCTGCATAGCTTCCGCCTACGATTATTACATCAAAATTTTTACTGTCTTTCATATTGTTGAATTTTGTAAATGCGGTTAATGGAAATGGCAATACTAATGTTGTTAGAGCAAGTCCGCCTTGTTTAATAATTTCCCTTCTGTTCATTGTTTTTAATTTAATTTTCGGGAATTAATGCTTCTATTTCGATTTCAATCATCATTTCGGGTAAGCCCAGTTCTTTAATGCCAATCCAACTGCCTGTGGGAAAATGACTTTTGTAAATTTCGTGTCGATAGGGTACATTTTTTTGAAGTTCAGCCATGTTCGTTGTGTAGATATTTTCGAGTATTACATCATCAAAATTGCAACCGTAATGCTTTAAAACTTTTTCTATACTTACATAGCAATTTTTCATTTGCTGTAAATAGTCATCTTTTGCAATTGCATTACCATTGTCATCAATACTAATTACACCACCAATTTTTACAAGATTTCCAACTTTTACAGCTTGTGTGTAGCCATACATTTTTTCTAGATCGGGTCGAAGTAAAAAATATTCTGGTTTTTCTGACTGCACAACTTGAGTTGTACTTTCAGTATTTTGTTGAGATTCTTGTTTACAGCTGAATAGTACAATTGATAGCAACAAAAAGATTGTTGCTTTGAAAGTGATGTTTGAGAATTGAATTTGTTTGCTCATAATTTTAAATGTTTCGGCAAAGGTAATATAAATTTTATTATTGCGATAGTGTCGCAATAATTTATTGCGAATTATTTGCATTAAATTTGCAGCAGAAAAATAAAAGATATGAAGCGTAGAAATACACCATCAAAAGAAGCCGTCTTGGATTTATTGACAAAAGCAGGAAAAGCGATGAGCCGTGATGCTATCGAACAGAAAATTGACGTGGAAATTGACAGGGCTACTATTTACAGGGTGTTAAACCGTTTTTGCGATGATGGAGTAGTCCATAAGATTGTAGCCGAAGATGGGAAGCAATATTTTGCGGTATGTATGAAATGTGATGAAAATCGTTTTACTGACAACCACTTTCATTTTCGTTGTACTACTTGTCAAACCATAGAATGTCTGCCCGAAGCGGTTCACTTTTCAGTTCCTGATGGTTATAATGTCGAAAGTGTAAATTGTGTCCTAACAGGAATTTGTAAAAATTGTTCTTCGTAATTGATAATTTTGGTTGTTGTTCGAGGGTTGCTTTAATATCGACTGTAAAAGTCAACTTTAGCCGTCTTTTTTCTTATCAACATTAACATTCGTTTGCTTCTAAAAAAAACAATAATCCACTAACTTTACAAGATGTATGCTTTAGTCGATTGTAACAATTTTTATGCTTCGTGCGAACGTGTTTTCCAACCTCAACTGAATGGAAAACCCATTATTATTTTGTCTAACAACGACGGCTGTATTATCTCTCGCAGTGATGAAGCAAAAGCATTGGGCATCCCGATGGGAGCACCGGAATTTAAAGTACGCCACGAACTCAAGCAAAAAAACATCACCGTTTTTTCTTCTAATTATGCTTTGTATGGTGATTTGAGTGGCAGGGTAATGGCGATTTTAGGACAATTTACTCCCAACGTTGAAGTGTACAGTATCGATGAAGCCTTTCTAAACTTTGATGGTATGACTATTCCTGATTACCAACACTACGGTTTGGAAATGAAAAAACGAACGATGAAATGGTTGAGTATTCCCGTTTCTGTTGGCTTTGCTCCTACCAAAGCCTTAGCGAAAGTAGCGAACAAAATTGCCCGAAAATTTCCCAAAGAAACGAAAGGAAGTTATGTCATTGACACTGAAGAAAAACGCATCAAGGGCTTAAAATGGACCAAAATTGAAGACGTTTGGGGCATCGGATATCAATTAACCAAAAAAATGAAAACCAAAAATATTCATACGGCTTATGATTTTACTTTGCCACACAACGAAGCGTTTATTAAAAAAGAAATGGGCGTGGTGGGCAACCGTTTGCGATTGGAATTATTGGGTCAATCCGTCTTAGAACTCGAAGAGCCGAAAGACCGCAAGAACATTGCCATCACCCGAAGTTTTGATGGTAACATTACTACGTTTAATGAAATGAAAGAACGGGTTTCTACTTTTGCCACCGTTTGTGCAGAGAAACTTCGCAAACAAAAATCGTGTTGTCATGGCGTGATTTTATATTTGCGAAAAGACAAATACAAAGTGGATAAACCCAAGTATAATTTTTATAAATTGGAAACATTGCCCTTTGCGAGTAATTCCAGTATCACCATCAGTGGGGTGGCTGTAAAAATGTTGAAAGAAATTTTTGAAGAAGGCGAAATTTACAAAAAAGCCGGCGTGATTGTAACTCAAATCATTCCACAAGACCAAAAGCAATTTCACTTGTTTGAAGAGGAAAATCCGAAGCACCAAAAGATTATGGAAGTGATGGATGCTTTTCATAGAAAAACCGGAGAACGAAAAATTCGATTGGGCAATCAGGATTTGCAACGCACTTGGAAAATGAAGCAGAATTTGCTTTCACCAAAATATACGACGGATATTCGGGATATTTTTGAAGTGAAATTGGGTTAGGGATGAATTTATTTTTAATGGAACACGGATTTTACAGATTAAACAGATTTACGCAGATTATTTTTTGGATTCGCTTTGCGAAATAAGATAAGAACGGATTTTGGCAATCCAACAATTTGAGAATTAATTTATGACAACAACCAAACTTACTTTTTTTCTTCCTGATTTAGATAATCCAATTGAACTTCCGTTTATAACAGCGGGAATCAAGGCGGGGTTTCCATCTCCTGCGGCGGATTTTGATGAAACAAAAATTAGTTTAGATGCTGTTTTGGTCAAGAATAGAGAAGCTACTTTTTATGCCAAAGCCTCCGGAACTTCAATGACGGGGGCCGGAATTGACGATGGTGATATTTTGGTTATCGACCGAAGTTTAGAACCCCGAAACAACAAGGTTGCTGTATGTTTATTGGATGGTGAATTTACCGTAAAACGTATCAAAGTAAACAAAGAAGAAATGTTTTTGATGCCGGAAAACAAATCATTTGAACCCATTAAAATCACAGAAGAAAACCAGTTGATTATTTGGGGGATTGTGACGTATGTGGTGAAAAGAATATAAAAAAAGACCCCCTTCTGCAAACCACTCGCAAGAAGGGGATCAACCACTAAATTTGAATTACTTCTATTTAAAATGGGGGCATCCCCACATCAGTTGACTTTAAAAGAAATCAACAAAGGTTGAATTTTACCTTTGATTTTATTTGTTTGTGCCTCAATAGTTATTTCATAATTACCCGTAGGCATGGTTGTTATTTGATTCAAATCATTATCTTGAATGGTGCTTAAAATAGAAATAAAATCAAAGGTTTCAACGGGCATCCACATATCTCCCGGGAAAAATGGCATGGGTTGTCTTACTATTTGCCCTACAATTTTACCGTTGTATTTTACAGTGGTTTTAAAATTAATCGGGATTACCTCTTGTTTTTGGTCATTTAAAGGAATGTCTTTTCCTGTAAATCGAAACAAAATGGGGTATTCATTATTTCTAAAAGCGGC
>JAUXNR010000882.1 GCA_030682755.1 Flavobacterium sp. | reverse complement strand
GATGAAAGAACTCGATGATGGTCGTTACAACAAAGTGGCGAACATTGTGGGTCATACGATGCAGTATCACCCACACGGAGATGCAAGTATTGGAGATGCGATGGTGCAAATTGGTCAGAAAGATTTGCTCATCGATATGCAAGGAAACTGGGGAAATATCCTAACCGGAGACAGTGCCGCAGCTTCCCGATACATCGAAGCACGAATTTCTAAATTGGGTCACGATATTTTATTTTCTCCAAAAATTACCGAATGGGGCGTTTCCTATGATGGTCGTCGGTCAGAACCCATCAATCTTCCGGTGAAATTTCCACTGTTGTTAGCTCAAGGTGCAGAAGGAATTGCCGTTGGTTTATCCACGAAAGTGCTACCTCACAATTTCAATGAATTGATTGATTGCTCAATAAAAGTATTAAAAAATAAACCATTCACTTTATTTCCGGATTTTCCAACGGCCGGAATTGCCGATGTTTCCAATTACAACGATGGAATGCGTGGCGGTCGTGTGCGTGTGCGTGCGAAGATTTCACAATTGGACAAACAAACATTGGTAATTACGCAAATTCCGTTTTCTACCAATACCGGAACGTTGATTGACAGTATCTTGAAAGCCAACGAAAAAGGAAAAATTAAAGTCAAAAAAATTGAAGATAATACCGCTGCCGAAGTTGAAATTTTAATTCATCTTCCACCTGGCGTTTCTCCTGATAAAACGATTGATGCGTTGTATGCGTTCACGGCTTGCGAAACTTCGGTTGCTCCGTTGGGTTGTGTGATTGAAAACCATAAACCATTGTTTATCGGGGTTTCGGATATGTTGAAAATTTCAACGCATCGAACGGTGGATTTACTGAAACGTGAATTGGAAATTCAACTGGATGAACTCGAAAACAAATGGCATTTTTCTACGTTGGAAAAAATCTTCATTCGAGAAGAAATGTACATTGATTTCAAATTGTATTCCGACCGAGAATCGTTGTATACCTATATGTATGATCAATTTAAGCCGTTTTTAAAATCATTTGTTCGAGAAATTAATGATGATGATTTGCAGAAATTAACGCAAATTCCTATGATTCGTATTACACGATTTGACTCGGATAAAGCGGATGATGCCATTGCGAAATTGGAAGCAGAAATGGAACAAGTGAAGCATAATTTGGATCATATTATTGATTTTGCTATTGATTTCTTCTTAAAATTAAAAGACAAATACGGAAAAGGAAGAGAACGTCAAACCGAATTGCGAAGTTTTGATACGATTGAAGCTACGAAAGTGGTTTTACGAAACACCAAATTATATGTCAACAAAGAGGAAGGTTTTATGGGAACCGGACTCAAAAAAGACGAATATGTGGCCGATTGTTCTGATATTGATGATGTGATTGTTTTTCTCCGTGATGGAAAAATGATGGTTACGAAAGTGGATGATAAAAAATTCATCGGAAAAGACATTATTCACATTGCCATTTTTGATAAAAACGATAAGCGAACGATTTACAACATGATTTATCGTGACGGGAAAAATGGTTCTACATTTATCAAACGATTTAATGTTTCCGGTGTGACCAGAGATAAATTTTATGATTTAACGCAAGAAAAAGCCGGCTCCATGGTATCGTATTTTTCAGCGAATCCGAATGGTGAAGCGGAAGTGGTGACGATTTTACTTCGTCAGGTGGGAAGTATTAAAAAGTTGAAATGGGATTTAGATTTTGCTGATATTGCCATTAAAGGACGAGCTTCCCGTGGAAATACAGTAACCAAATATCCGATTAAAAAAATCGAATTAAAAGAAAAAGGTATTTCAACTTTACGGCCAAGAAAAATTTGGTTTGATGATACCGTTCAACGTCTGAATGTAGATGGAAGAGGCGAGTTGTTGGGCGAATTCCGTCCGAATGACCGAATTTTGGTGGTGAATCAATCCGGAAAATTAAAAACCATTATTCCTGAATTGACCACTCATTTTGATGAAGACATGATTGTATTGGAAAAATGGCATCCTAAAAAACCAATTTCGGCCATTTATTATGATGGTGAAAAAGATCGATACTATGTCAAACGTTTCTTGGTTGAGAATGAAAATAAAGAAGAAATTTTCATATCGGAACATGAAAAATCGCAATTAGAAATTGTTTCCACCGATTGGAGACCGGTTGCAGAAGTTATTTTTGCAAAAGTAAAAGGAGTTCAAAAAGAAAATCAAACGGTTGATTTTGAACAATTTATTGCCGTAAAAGGAATTAAAGCTCTTGGGAATCAGTTAACTACGGATAAAATTAAACAGATTAATTTGTTAGAGCCTTTACCTTTCGAAGAACAGGAAGAAGAAGCACCAGAGGAAATGGAAGTTTCCGGTGAAGATAATGTTTCTGATGATATTCAAACAGAATTGGATGATGATGGTCAGATAACGCTGAGTTTGGATTAATTTTAACTAAAAAATGAAGAATAGTAAAGTTCGCAAAGAAATCATTTTTTTCTTTGCGAACTTTTTATTTAATTCCTCTTAAAATTTCAATCAATTTTAATTCTTTTCTAATTTGTTTGATTAAAAAGTAGCCAAAGACAAAGAAAAATCCATAACCACTTACCAAACAATACATATAAAATCCGTTACTGAAATTGGCTTCAAAACTCGGCAATAGCATGGTAAAACCAATAAAATAGCTGATATAAATGATTGGTGTTAGAATTAGATGAATCTTTTTCCGCCATTCATAAAATGTTTTTACTTTTTGAGAATAATCGAGTAAAGTTAAATCAGGTTTAATGGATTTTAACTTAGTAGAACTATTGATTTCCAAAATAATTCTAAAAATCAACATACCAATCATCACACTCAAACCAATTGTTAAAGAATTAAATTGATGTGAATTAGTCCAAAAAAAGTAAAACAATAAAATTAAAACGGTCAAAGAAATAATTCCGATTGTCCAGTAATGATTGTGTTTTAAGGTTTTGGTATGTTCTTTCGCTTTAGCAATTAATGCAGAAGCAGTTGTGCTTGGTTTGGTATCCGATTGCGAATTCCAAATTTCTTGTATGTTATTAAATTCTGTCATTTTTGTACACATTGAGTTAAACTTTTTTTAATGCGATGAATTCGAACTCGAAGCGTTTCTTCGGTCAAACCGACTACTTGAGCAATTTCGCTGTAATCTATTCCTTCTAAAACCATC
>JAUXNR010000870.1 GCA_030682755.1 Flavobacterium sp. | reverse complement strand
AATGTAATCAAAAATAAAAAAGCAATAAATGAAATCAATACTATAATTGAAAAAACATACGATGATTGGAATTTAACTGATTTTGAGGGTTTTAAAAAAGTATACATTCCTTTTATAATTAGAAGCAAATCAAATAATTCTAAAGGAGCTAGCTATAAAGGTTCTCCAATATTTTATTTTATTAATGACATAAATGATTTTGATAAATTTTATGGAATTAAACTGGAGGATTTGAGATCTTCCGCTGAAAATTTTGAGAAAGGAATAACTGCATATCAAAATAAAAAATATGAAAAAGCAATTTCGTTTTTTTTGCAATCATACAAATTTGATGCAAGAAAAATCGATGCCTTATATAATATTGCAGCAATTTATTCACTTTTAAATGATAAAGTAACTATGTGCGAATACTTGAAAAAGTTAAAAGATTTGGAACAAACTGAAGGAACTAAACAATACAATCAAAACTGCCTAAATTAAAAAATTAAAATAACTCTGTATTTAAGACTTCATCATGAAAAAATATTGTTTCTGCTTGGTCTCGGAATTATGAATAGTAATTTAAGTGCACAGAAACAGACTAATTCAGATAATTTGTTATAAATTGAAATTTTTTAAATGAAATCAGCTCTTGTTTACGTAGAAAAATCGACAGGGTCAAATCATAATGGCGAGGCTTGGATTGGAACTTGTTTTTATTCCAAATCAGGACTTTCGATATATTTTGATGGAAAGGTTTTTAAAAAGGAAAGCAACCCTGGCTCCAATTATTACGATCTTGAAACGGGTGAAGCGTATTGGATTTCTAAAGTAAAAAAAAATGGAGAGGATCGTCATAGGTTTGGAAAGGGAATGATTCAAATTGATAATGATGTTGTTGATTCGTATCTACAATTAACCGGAAATGCAATACTTGAGAAAAATAAATTTCAAATTGTTGCTTTGAACAACATTCCGGCAAAGCAAAAAGCTACTGAAATCGAAAACGAAAAATTGGAAAGCGACAATTTTGACGAGTCCTTGCGTTTCAAAAATCCTAAAAGTATAACGCGTGAGGAACTTGAACTTCTTGTTTCTTATTATAAAGAGGAGGACTTCAGTGGTTCACATAAGAAAGCGAGGAAATTTTTTAAAAAATATTTGGAAGACATTGAGTTTGAATTGGAACGTCGTAAGGGGTTGAATTTGGGGTGATTTTTGGTTGATTGGTTTTAGTGAGTTTTAGTTGATTCGTGTCACCTCATTTGTTGAACGTTTCCCCAAATCACTCCTACAACTAAATCACTATTCTTTCAACACAATAAAACAAGCATCCCAATACGTAAAAGCGATGCGGGATGCAACTCCTTATTTTTATTATAAAAAACTATATTTCAGCACATTAAATCGGTTAAACGATAGTTAAATGCGGTTTGCTTTTAAGTAAGCGTAATCATTTTTTAGTAAATTTACGTGTTAAATTTAAAAATGTTGTTATGAAAAATAGTTGCCTTTTCTTGTTGTTGCTTGTTGTTTCAACATCTTTTTCGCAGCAAATAGATAGTTTGTTTGCTATTTCCTATAAAACGCTTCCTAATCCTAATTCTCCTTATTCCACTAATGGAATGGTGCGGGTTGCAAAATTTAATCCTACCGTGGGATTCTTAGCTAATGTTGGATTGGGTACAAACACGATTGGTGGTAGCTTTACTGTGGATGGTGGTTCTGTGAATCAGACGACCAATACGTTTAATCTTATTGGCAGTAATTCCTTTATGACTTTTGATGTGACTACGGGTAATTTTTTACAACAAATGCCTATTACAAGTTTTGCAACGCAGGGTTCTACTTATTTTGGACAGGTGCGATTTAATAATTCGAACACTACTTTGTATGGTTTGGCTAGAGTGTCTGTGACTGGACAGCCGGTATCGACTTATTTGGCCAGATTAGTTACTTCAACGGGGAATTTAGTGCAGTTGTCTCAAACTCCTTTGGCGGATATTAGCGTAGTTACCGGAACCGTTATTGATCCGATTGATATGGTTTTTTACTATTGTTCTCCAACTAAATTTGTTGGATTGGACTTGTATAATGGGAGTGTGTATTCCAGTCCCAATTTTGTGTATGGTAATCCGGAATACTATGGTTTTGGGAATATTGCTTTTAATTGTACCAATAGAGAAATCTATGGGCTGATTAGAGGTAAGTATGCCAGTGAGGATGCACCAACTCCAACGGGTTATATCTATTATTTGAAACTGGGTAAAATTAACCCGAATACGGGAGTTGTCACGGAAATTTCTACTGTGAATTTACCTACTACTGCTTTTTCAGTGGGTGCTAGTGCTACCGTTGATGAAAGTAATGGTATTTATTATTTTGTGGGAACAGGACAAGTTATTTATGGTATTTCATTAGCTACCGGTGCAGTGGTTAGTGCAGCACCTGCTACATTTGAAGATGGAAACACCGTATTTTTCATAAATGATTATAATAATTGTATCAATAGATCAGCAGAACGAGAGGATCCTGCGTTGTTAAATAACAATGATTTTACAATTGATGCTTTTTCTATTTATCCTAATCCTACAACGAAATCCATAACGATAAGTACTTCAAATGCTGTTGAGCGAGTGGAAATTTATGACAGTAATGGTAGAATCGTAAAGACTGCCTTCAATCAAAGCGAAATTGATGTGGAAGCATTACAATCAGGGGTTTACTTTTTAAAAATCTTTGGTGATACAATGGTTGGGAATCAAAAGTTTGTGAAGCAGTAGGAGGGTTAAATGTTTAAAAGTTTAAAGGTTTAAAGGTTTAAAAGTTTAAAAGGTTATGGGTTTAAAAGTTTAAAAGGTTAGGGGTGTTAAACTCCAATGCTTTGTTAAATACTCAAATCAGGCAGGGTGGACCTTGGCTTGAAAGACAGCGATGTTCTCTGTATTCTAAGATTTCTTAGTAACCCAACTTTCAACTGAAAACCAGTTAAGCACAAACGTCCTGATTTTGCTTCTGCCTCGGCAGACTGGGGCAAACAAAATCAGGCAGTAGACCTGCTGCACAAATCCGCAAAATCCGTGGCTAAAAAGAACTTCGCATTCGCGAGCGTCAGCAATCTAAGCAAATAAACTTCCTATTCAATTTCTTCATTCAAAATCACCTATTATTCCTTTAATACCGGTTTTCTTTTTTGTTTAGAAAGTCGCAGGGCATTTGCGGATAATTCTTTGATGTCATAATAATAAATCGGATCTTTTTTTAGGAGTTGAATTCGAGCAATATCTTGTACTCTGAAAATGAGATCACCAGTTGTGAATTCATCTTCATAGAGTTCTAAAAGGTCATCATTGTTGAGGTAACGGATGTCTTTTAGGGTGAAATGTCCGGTTTCGTTGCCCTTATTCAAGCGGTTCATTACTTGGTCGTTTATTTTTCCGTAATAGAAATAGGTGGTGGTGTCTCTTGTTAATACGGTTTCAATGGTGATATAAACCCATTGGTTGTAGGTGTCTGTTTCAGGTATTGGTTGTTCTTCTGGAGGGGTTGAGTTGTGGCAACTGGTTAGAAGTAGCGAAAGGAGAACTAGTATAGAAATGATTGGCGTTTTTTTCATGGTTAGGTTGGTTGATTTGATTGATTTTTAATTTTTAACTTAAAGCTAAAATACAAATTTAAACACATAGCTGTATCAATCATTTTTGATTTAACCATATAAGTCATTTAAGTTTTGAGATTTAAACGTGCTTACGCTTGTATGGTAAACATTTCAAGCAATGAAGTTTTATTATTGTTGTTTCTTATCTCTGAATTTATTCCTCCAACATCTCATTTTTTAAATAGCCGCTGCTAATTAATGCTTCTTTGTTTTTGATGAATTTGCCCACGCCGTTGTTTAGCAAATATAATTTGGTGGCAACGGGAAGTAAAAACTGATAATTGTGGTCGGTAATGATGATTCCTTTTTCTTTGGATTGTTCAAGTACTAAAGCATTGATGGTTTCTGCCATTATTGGTGAGATGCCGCTGTAAGGTTCGTCTAACAGACAAAATTTTGAATCGTTGTAGAGGAGTAGTTTCACTTGCAAGTATTTTAATTCACCACCGGAAAGGATTCCAATCTTTGCTTGCAATAGATTTTTTAGCAAGGTATCTTCATAACAAATGCTTCTTTTTTCGGGATGTAATGACAAGTCAATTGCTTTTTTTACGGTGAAGTGATTGGGTATATAATTTTCTTGAGGTAAATAGGCAATGCCGTTTTTCACTTTATAAGCATGCGTTTCTACTTTAGAATTCAAACGAATGAACTTGTTGTCTGCCGGTATGGTTCCGTAAATAATTTCAAGCAATGTTGATTTACCACAACCATTTCTGCCAAAAACACCTATGATATCACCAATGTCACATTTTAAGTATACATCAGACAATAGCATTTTATCTCCAAATGATTTTTGAACACTGTCAACTTCTAAAGAATATGGCATAAGAAACTCGGATAAGGATGGCTAGTATAAAATTGAAAACCAAACAAGAGCGAAACAATTGTAATTTTGAAACACCATTGTTGTAATAAAAATAATATTCGTTTTTTCTATACAATTCTTTGAATAGAAATAGAATTGGAATGCCAACAAAACAAAGCGTAACGGCCAACATATCAGGGTTAAAAACCAACGTAATAACG
>JAUXNR010000052.1 GCA_030682755.1 Flavobacterium sp. | reverse complement strand
TCTTTTGACATCTCCGTAATTAATTCACTTTTTTGGGTGTATGGTAAAAAAAAATAGTACTAAATTCTGGATGTAAATTTAGGAATAATTGTTTATGAATATTCATTCCTAAGCAGACTAGTCTTATTTTTAAGTTAAATTTAACCTTTACAATAGAAAATCATTATTCAAGTTAAAAAGTAACCGAAAATGCAGTTTTTGTATGTATTTTTGCAAAAATCGAATTTACATCAGCCAATTGTAATGAAAACAAAAGAGTTACTAAAAGAATACGAAGAAAAGAAACAACTTTATTGTTATCAATTGGGCGATATTGATACTATTTTCGATAGAATTGATAATAAAGCTCCCAATCATCATTTATTATATCAATTGCCAACAGGAGGAGGGAAAACAGTTATTTTTTCTGAAATTGTCAGGAGATATATTGAAAAGCATGATAAAAAGGTTGTTATTTTAACCCACAGAATTGAACTTTGTAAGCAAACCTCAAAAATTTTAAAGGGTTTTGATGTCAAAAATAAAATCATCAACAGCAGCTTAAAAGAAATTCCGGATCAAGATGATTATTCTTGTTTTGTTGCGATGGTTGAAACGTTGAAAAACAGACTTTTAGATGAGAAGCTTGAAATCGATAATGTAGGTCTGGTAATTATTGATGAGGCACATTATAATTCGTTTAGAAAACTATTAAGTTCTTTTAAAAATTCGTTTGTTTTAGGAGTTACGGCAACACCGCTCAGTTCTAATTTTAAACTTCCGATGTATGAAAACTATAACGAACTTTTGGTTGGAGAGTCCATTGCATCTTTAGTTGAAAAAGGTTATTTGGCAAAAGCAACAACTTATAGTTATGATGTTGGACTTACAAGCTTAAAAATTGGAATTAACGGTGATTATACCGTAAAATCTTCAGATGAATTATATACCAATATTGCTTTACAAGAAAAATTAGTTCATGCTTATAAAAGTCACTGTTTCGGTAAGAAAACATTGATTTTTAATAATGGAATTAAAACATCCATTCAGGTTTTGGAAACTTTCAAACAAGCCGGATTTGTTATTAAACATCTTGATAACACAAATTCTACCGAAGAACGTAAAGATATTTTAGAATGGTTTAAAAACACACCGGATGCAATTTTAACGTCAGTGGGTATCTTAACCACAGGTTTTGATGAACCTACAGTGGAATGTATTATTTTGAATAGAGCTACAAAATCATTGACATTATATTTGCAAATGATTGGTAGAGGTTCTCGAAATCTACCCCATAAAAATACTTTTACAATTGTTGATTTAGGCAATAATGCGGTTCGTTTTGGTTTATGGACCGATCCGTTTGATTGGCATCATATTTTTAAATATCCGGAACAGTATATTCAAAACCTCAGAGATGATGTGGAAATTGAACGTTATTTTACCTATAAAATGCCTCCGGAAATTAGAGCACTTTTTTCAAAAACCGCTGATATTTCATTTGATGTTGAAAATGAATATAAATTAGCCGTACAATCATTACAGCGTCCAAAAGTTGTTTTAGAAAAATCTGTAAACCAACATGCATTAATGTGTGTTGAAAATTCTGAAACTTTGAATGAAGCAAAAGCTTTAGCAAAATTATTAGATGAAGATATTGAAAGCAGAATGCGTCATTATGCTAATTGTTTAAATAATGCTACAAAAAATTATAAAGATTGGTTGATAGAGGATTATAAAGTTAAATTAGTGCTTGCTATTGGTAGAACGTTCAGAATTCGTGCAATGGAATTGGATTAATCAATTTTAATACTGCATACTTTTAGAACTATAATTTATATTATGTAAAATAGAAAATTCTGAATTCTATAACCTATTCTTTTCTTTTACTGTATTTTATATAAATTAAAGCCACTATAATAAAGGCTAATAAAACAAAGAAACTATTTAATAAAGCTTGTGATAATCCAATTTTAAAAACATCGACGAACGGATAAGGATAATAATTTGAAAAGTGACCACGAATTAAAATAAAAAATAAATAGGCTGTCGGAAAAAGTAAGATTTTAAAAATATAATTATAAGTTAATCTAATTACGTCAGCAAATTTAA
>JAUXNR010000852.1 GCA_030682755.1 Flavobacterium sp. | reverse complement strand
GATGTATTCAACTTTTCCCGGGATGGATTGATCGAAAGATGGCCAACCGCAATGTGCATCGAATTTTGAGTTGCTTTCAAATAAAGGTTCATTGCAAGCGGCACAACAATAAGTTCCTTTTTCGAAATGAAGGTTATATTGTCCAGTGTGTGGAAATTCGGTTCCTTTTTGGCGGAGGATTTTATATTTTTCTAAGCCTAATTGGGCTTTCCATTCTTCTTCGGTTTTTTGAATTTTGTAGGTCATTATTTTTCAGGTATAAATTTGACAGAAATTGAGTTAGTACAAAAACGTTTTCCGGTTGTTTCTTTTGGTCCGTCATCAAAAACGTGACCAAGGTGACTACCACAATTGGCACACATGACTTCTACACGCGACATTCCGAAACTATAATCATTTTCATAAATGACTGAACCTTTTATGGCTTGGTCAAACGATGGCCAGCCGCAATCGGATTCGAATTTGGTTTGTGAGGTGAATAACGGATTTTCACAAGCAGCACAGACGTATTGTCCTTTTTCGAAGTGATCCCAATAGGCTCCGGTGAAAGCTCGTTCAGTTCCTTTTTCACGCAATACTTCGTATTGTTCGGGGGTGAGTTCGGCTTTCCATTCTGCTTCGGTTTTCACTACTTTTAAGGGTTTTTTAGTTTCTTTTTTTTGTCCTTGACAGGCTGTTAAGGTAAAGAGGGTGAGAATTAACATTAATTTTTTCATATTTTTTTATTTTTTGCCACGGATTGGACAGATTAGCACAGATTTTTTAAATTTACTTTGAATATTCACTCTTTATTAGCACAATTTCTAGCCCGGATAGTAGCGGAAACCCCGCAGGACTGAAAGCTAATTTTTCTTTGCTTTTTGGGGCGACCAACGGAAGCCACGAAAAAGCAATAGAAAAATGGCTTGAAGGCTGAGGAGTTGCAGCGGATAGCCGGATTAGCTTCTTATAAATTCTTTAATTTCATCGATTACTTTTTGATTTCCTAAAATTTTCCTATGTCCTAAATGATTGGTTATCATTAATTTGCTGTTTTTTAGATGGCTGTGAATATTGTGTGCACATTTTACATTGACATCGTGATCGTCGTTGTCGTGAATGATTAAAACCGGTGTTTCGATATTTTTGGAAACAGCCGATGTGGAATAATTGTTCATGGGTTCGCCAAATTTTTTCTCGAAATGATTTCGCATTCTGTCACCGATCTCCGGTTTGAGGCGTAAATTTCGGATAAAATCGTCGATAATATCTTGAATTAAGTCGCCACTACCTATAATTACGGCTTTTTTGATATTTAGGTTTTGCTTGATGGCGTTGATGATGGACATGCCGCCCAACGAGTGACCGATGGCAAATTCAAACGGACCGAATTGTTTGTCGAGTTCGATGATGGAAGCGATAAACTCCGTCATAATGGACGAATTTCCTTTGCTTTTACCGTGTGCGGGAGCATCAAAACTGAGCGTGGAATAGCCAAGTTCGATGAGTTCATCGGCAATTTTGACTAATTGTGTGCCGCGACCCGACCATCCGTGAACAAGTAAAATCTTTTTTGGACTGTTACCGTATTGGTAGGCTTTGATTGTTTTGTTGATGGAAGGAATCAGGATATCTTTTTGGACACTTTGTTTATCCATTTCAAATTCTCGTTTCGGAATCTTATATTTTATAGGAGTTGTGAAAAGTTTTGCGGCAAATTGCGTAGCCAATTTTGGTGAAATTGCTTGTAAAAATCTAGCGGTTAAGAGAATTGGCTTCGGAATCTGCAAGGATTGATTGTCAGATTTGGTTTTTTTTGACATTTCAATAAAATTTAACGAAAGGTAAGATTTAATTTTATTTTTTATAAATTTAGAGTTCATAAAAATTACTTAAAATGCAAAATCAGACGCGTATCATTATTGAAAGTGTAAAGCCTCAGTTAGACGGAGGTTCTTTTTTTATAAAGCGAATTATCAACCAAACAGTTAATGTATCTGCTCACGTATTTTCCGACGGTCACGATGTTGTGGAATGTTGTGTGAAATTTAAACATGAAAAAGAAAAAAAGTGGAGTGAAGTGCGAATGACACCCACCGAAAATGATGAATGGGAAGCCGAATTTGTTGTTGAAAAACAAGGTTTTTATTCCTATTTTATTGAAGGTTGGGTAGATTATGCGTTGAATTGGCAACACGGAACCGAACGAAAAATTAACGATAATCAACACGTTAAATCGGAGTTGTTGGAAGGAGCAGAGTACTGCCAAGCCATTTTAAAAGAAGTTACAAAAGAAGAAAAAGTATATTTGAATGCAGCCATCAAAGCATTTCAAGATGCCAAATTATATGATTCAGCGATAGCCATTGCGTTGTCAGATGAGTTACATCAGATTTTTAAGAAATATCCAACTCGAACATTGGCGAATTCTTCTGCGGAATTGAAGGTTTATGTGGATCGAAAAAAAGCTTTGTTTAGTACTTGGTATGAATTTTTTCCACGTTCGGCTTCGGAAACTCCCGGCAAACACGGAACGTTTAAAGATTGTGAACGATTATTGCCACGAGTGGTTGAAATGGGTTTTGATACGTTGTATTTCCCGCCGATTCATCCAATTGGAGAAGTGAATCGCAAAGGAAAAAACAATGCTACTACGGCTGAAAAAGGTGATGTGGGTTCGCCGTGGGGAATTGGTTCCAAGCATGGCGGACATAAATCAACTCATCCGGAATTGGGAACAATTGATGATTTTAAAGCGTTAGTTAAAAAGGCCCAATCAATGGGAATTGAAATCGCGATGGATTATGCGTTGCAAGCCGCTCCCGATCATCCGTATGTGAAAGATTTTCCGCAATGGTTTAAATGGCGTCCGGACGGAACGGTGCAATATGCCGAAAATCCACCAAAAAAATACCAAGATATTCAGCCGATTTATTTTGAAAGCGGCGATTGGAAAAATTTATGGAAAGAATTGTTAGACGTGGCTTTGTTTTGGATTGAAGAATGTGGAATTAAAGTCTATCGTGTTGATAATCCACATACCAAACCCTTTTATTTCTGGGGATGGTTGATAGGCGAGATTAAGAAAAAACATCCGGATGTGTTGTTTTTATCGGAAGCTTTTACCCGACCGAAAATTATGAATGAATTGGCGAAACAAGGTTTTTCGCAATCTTATACTTATTTTACTTGGCGAAATACGAAAGCCGAATTGATTGAATATGTCACGGAATTAACGCAAACGGAACAAAAGGAGTTTTTCCGCCCTAATTTTTGGCCAAATACGCCTGATATTCTGCCTTTTGCGTTGCAAACCGGAAATGAATCGGTTTATTTACAGAAATATTTTCTTGCTGCGACATTGAGTTCAAGTGTTGGGATTTATGGTCCTGCTTATGAATTTTTGGTGCATCAACCAATGGCAAAAGGAAAAGAAGAATATTTGAATTCGGAGAAATACGAAGTTTATCATTGGGATTGGGAAGCAAAGAACAAATTGACTACGTTGATTACTCGTATCAATCACATCCGAAAACAGCAAGAATCCTTGCAACAAACCAATAATATTGTGTTTTGTAAAACGGATAATGAACAATTGATTGCGTATTATAAATTTAATGATGCCAAAACCGATCATACGTTGATGGTTTGTAGTTTGAATGCTCAAAATCCATTGCAAGCTGTGGTTCGTTTGCCTTTGGAAGAAATTGGAAATAAACCTGTCCGAGTGACCGATTTAATCACCGGAAACAGTTACTATTGGGATAGAGAGTGGAATTTTGTTGAATTACATCCTGCTTTACCTTTTCATTTATTTAAAATTGAACGATAATGGATACAACCAACCAAGATACTTTTACGAGCACGTTTGAATTTAAAACAACGTGGGAAACTTGTTTTGAAGATGATGATTTTGTCAAGGTTTTTTCTTCGGATATTTTAGAAAATTATATCATCAACAAACGGTGGTATGGTGGAAAAGCGAGTACGTTAAAGTACATCGAGGTGGTTGATCAGTTTAAGATAACTTCAAAGAAAAACACCTATTATGGTGTGTTGTTGGAAGTGAATTTCAAAGAAGCGTTTTACCAACATTATTTTATGCCGTTGGCTTTTATGTCCAAAGAAGAATTGGATACAAGTACCGTTATCGCTCCGGTTGTGATGGGAAAACAAACCGGTTATTTAGTTGATGCTTTACATCAAGAAGATTTCCGTAAGTTGTTGTTTGATAATATTGTAAAGTCAAAAGAAACACCCGGATTGAAATTGGTTTTTCATAAAGGTTCAACCATTGAAAAAGAGGATTATCAATCTTCACGATTTATGGGATTGGAGCAAAGTAATACGTCAATTATTTACAATGATTCGTTTGTGTTGAAGATTTTCAGACGAATTTATGTCAGCACAAATCCCGATTATGAAATCAGTCGTTTTTTGACAGAACGAATGCATTTTGAAAATACACCACGCTATACCGGAAGTATCAATTTGGCTTTGGCCGAAGGAAATATTACGCTCGGTTTGATGCAAGAATTAGTTTCGAATCAAGGCGATGCGTGGAAATTTATGCTCGAACAAATTGATGGTGTTTTTGATAATTTGAAACGCAAAAAAATTAAAATCGATAAATTACCCGATATTGCAATGTTTAAACGGTTGCGAATTAATGAAATTCCGCCCGAAATTATTGATTGGGTCGGTTTGAGTTTGTTTTTACGGATTCAAACACTTGCTTTGCGAACAGCAGAAATGCACATTGCGTTAGGAAGCGACATTCACGAAACGGCTTTTACACCAACCACTTACAACGGCGATTATACCGTTTGGTTGAAAAATAGAATGTTGTATCAGTTTCAAAATCGGTTGAATATTATAGAAAACAGTTTGCATAAATTGGACGGATTGGCGTTGGAATTGGCTCATCAATTTATGGAAAATAAGAAGTTAGTCCGAAAACATTTTGTCGATTTCGATTGGACGAAAATGAAATCGGAACGCATCAGAATTCACGGCGATTATCATTTGGGACAAGTGTTGGTGAACGGTGACGATTTTTACATTTTAGATTTTGAAGGCGAACCGGAAAGCACA
>JAUXNR010000847.1 GCA_030682755.1 Flavobacterium sp. | reverse complement strand
AAACGGATTAGCTTCGCTAAACGCGGATTTAGGATGTTTTGAGGGGAATATTTTTCTTTTTTATATGGATCTGTTTATTGGATGATGGGAATTGGAACGCGGATGAATCGGATTAGCTTCGCTAAACGCGGATTTGGGCGGATTATGGTTTGTGTTTGTTGACGTGGACGGGAATTGGAACGCGGATGAAACGGATTAGCTTCGCTAAACGCGGATTTAGGATGTTTTGAGGGGAATATTTTTCTTTTTTATATGGATCTGTTTATTGGATGATGGGAATTGGAACGCAGATGAATCGGATTAGCTTCGCTAAACGCGGATTTTGGCGGATTGGGGTTTTGTTTTGTGTTATGAGGCCATACGCATTGGGATTCCGGGTGGGAGCTTGGTGGTGATGTCTGTGCGTTGGTTGGCGGTGATGGCGATTTTGAGGGTTTGGGTTTGGTAACTCGGGTGTTGGATGGTGACTTTGTATACTCCGGGTGGGATGGTTTTGATTTCGAAACGGCCCAGGTGGGTTGTTTTTGTGGTTTTGCGGAGGGTGTTTATGGTGATGACTGCGTTGTGTATTGGCATGCCTTCTTCGTTGGTGATTTGACCTCGAAGGGCTATTTTACTGTAGCTTGGTGTGATTAACTTGCGGGAATCGGTGTAGGTTTTATAGAATTCGGGGTGTGATGTTTGGAGTATTTTTACGTAGATGTCCATTGCTTTTAGTTTGGTGGCACATAGGGCGATGTTTTCGGCTAGTGCTCTGGTGCTCATGCGTTTGTTGACTATGGCTAAGCGGGTTTTGGGTTGCCACTTTAGGAATTTCTTTATGGCGGCTTGGAATGTGGTTAGGTCTTGTTGGGTTAGTCCATAAGGAGCTAGGTTTTGGAGGTGTTTTTGGGCTTGGTCATGGACGTGTTGGCAATAATCGATGCAGCTGCCGTCTCTTAGTTTGATGATGGCGTTTCGTTTGTGTTTTACGGCTTGGAATAGTTGTATATCATGGGTGTTTAGTGCGTAGGCTTGTAGGCGTGCGGAGATGCTGACGCATTGTGTTGCCATTTCTTGTTGGTAGTTGTCTTTTTCTATTTTGTATCCGGTGCGGTTGATGAGTTGGTTTTCGCTGGCGGTTCTTATGTTGGCGAGACCGGCTTGGAATTCTTGGAAGGTGGTGTTGAAATTGGGCATGGCTGCTCGGATTGCGGGGTCTACCTTCTTGATGTATTCTTCTACGACAAGATACATGTTGCGTTTGCTTTGTTGTACTCTATCCATAGTTGTGTTTTTTGGTTTGTAGATGGCTGATTGTTAAGCGTTTGGGTTTGTATTACAAATATATGGGTATTTTTTTAACATTTCCAAATGGTTGTTGAGGGGATTGGGGTTGTTTTTTAGTTTTTACGGGTAATAATTGGTTTTTATTGTTAATTTTTTAATGAAAACTATGAATTATTACAAATTATTTTATTAAACACGATGTATGGTGTTTATTTTTATGATTATTTTTCTTAAGAAATTGGGTTAAACGGGTCAATTTTAGGGTTTTATGAGGTGTTTTTTGGGAGGAACAGGGTGAAAAATGGTGGTGTTTGGTACGAATTGGGGAGGCTTGGGAGCGAATTGAATGGGCTTTGCTGCGAATCGATTGGGCTTTGGAGCGAATTGATTGGGCTTGAAAGCGAATCGCTTGGGCTTGAAAGCGAATTGGATGGGCTTGTAAGCGAATTGGATGGGCTTTGGAGCGAATTGGATGGGCTTTGGAGCGAATTGATTGGGCTTGTGAGCGAATTGGGTTGGCTTGAGAGGGGATTGGTTGGCTTGGGGGTGAATTGCGAGTTGCGGGTTACGGGTTGCGGGTTGCTGCCTGATTTTGTTTGCCCTACCTAACGGTAGGCAGGCCCAGTCTGGCTAGCAGAAGCAAAATCAGGACGTTTGTTGTTATTTGGTTTTCAGTTGGGGGTTTTTACTGCCTGCTTTGCAGGAGGTTGCTATCTCGTCTTCGACGTTGCTCGCAATGACAGGGTGGACCTCTCCCCGGCCTCCTCCATCCGCCTTCGGACGGGACAAGAAGGAGGGGGAGACGAGGCGTGAATGGCTTTGTGGAATTGCTTTGGGGATTTTGGTTGATTGATTTTTTATTTTTTTTAGTTCTTTAGTTTTTTTGATTATTTGGTTGTTTTGGGTTATTTGTTTTTTTGTTATTTGATTCTTTTAATTTTATTATTTGTTTGTTTTTTGATGAAAAAATTTGGGTTGAAGGTTTTTGTTAGTTATTTGATTTTTATTATTTTAGTTTTTTAATTATTCGCCAGATGGAATTAGTTGTTAGGAAGATTTTTCATAGGGGTGCTTATCGAATAGGTTTGTTTTTTGAACGGGATTATTCTGTGCAGCAGCAATTGAAGGGCATTGGTGCGGTTTATAGCAAGACGCATCGTTGTTGGTATATTGCTTATTCTAAGGAGGATTATGGTGTTTTAAAAAAGTTATTTCCCAATTTAATTGTAGCCCAACCGGTGGCCGGCGAAGAGTGTAGCCGTGACCTTCCACCCATAGCCAAAAGCGAACGTCAGTTAGGTTTGAATATTTCTTCAAACAGCCCTGACCATATAACGAGTGACACTTCGTTAGCACAAAAGTTGCGGTTAGAATTATTACCCAATTTAGGGAAATATTGGGTTTTTAAGATTCGGTATGTTCAAAAGGTGGTCAATCAGTTAAAGTTGATCAAAGGTGTTTATTGGCATTCGGGTTATAAGGTATATATGGCCATGCGACATCCGAAAGTAAAAATAGCTCTTGAGGAAATTTTTGAAGTTACTGACTTTTTTCCGGAAGATTATTTGGAAAAAGAGATTGTTTTTGAGGGTAAATCTATTGTTTTGAGGGTGCATCCTGAAGATTCAAAATGGATGGAGGTTTATGTTCCGGATATTTTGGTGGTTCGGGAGAAGGTGAAGCGTTTGTCGATGGTTCGCTATAGCAAGATTAGGTCGTGTTATTTGTTGCCTGCTACGCCGCAGGTTTATGAGGCTTTGTTGTTGCATTTTGAACCGAATCGGATTTTGATTGCTTCGGAATTGCCGGAGGGTTATTTGCACAAGCGAAATGTGGTTAATCGGAAGCAATTGGATTTGAGTTTGACAAAGTCGCGTTTGTTTGAGCAGGTTCCTGAGGCGGCTCATGGGTTTGTTTCGGGCATGGTGGATATGTTGTTGGCTTTGAATTATAGTAGTTCGACTTTGCGAACGTATTCGCATAGTTTTTTGCAGTATTTGCGGGATCATGGGTATCGGGATCCAAAAGAAATTAGTTATCAAGAGACGGTTAAATATTTATCGTCGTTGATGGAACGTGGTTTGAGTGCGGCATCGGGACATTCGATGGTGAATGCTTTGTTGTTTTATTATCAGCAGGTTTTGCATATTCCGGGCTATGAGTTGAAGTTGCCTCGACCTAAAAAGGAGAAGAAGCTTCCAACGGTTTTGACGATGGAGGAGTGTTTACAGATTTTTAGGGTGGTTGATAATCCTAAACATAAATTGCTTTTATTGATTGGCTATGGTGCGGGATTGCGGGTTAGTGAAATTGTGACGTTAGAATGGCGGGATATTTTGTTTTTGGAGCATAAAATTCACATTCGCAATGCAAAAGGCAAGAAGGACAGGATGGTGATGTTGCCTTATTCTATTGTAAGTTCGTTGGAGTATTATCGCAGTTTGTATCAGACTAAAAAGTATGTTTTTGAAGGGCAATTTGCAGGCGAGCCTTATAGTGTGGGTAGTGTTCAGGCGGTTATGCGGGATGCTTTGAAGAAATCGGGGTTGGAGAAGAAAGCAACAGTTCATACGTTACGGCATAGTTTTGCTACGCATTTGTTGGAGAATGGTACTGATATACGTTATATCCAAAAGTTTTTGGGTCATGCGAGTATTAAAACGACTACAGTTTACACACATGTTAGTGCGAGTGCTGTGAATAAGATTGTGAGTCCGCTAGACCGTTTGGCTGATGAAAATCATAAGAAAAAACTTGATTAATTTTTGAAAAGGATGAAAAAGTTGTATATATTTGATGATATTTACTAGTTACCAGCAAATTTAAAACGACACTCGTAAACAATGACAACAGACGAACTTAAAGAACTTCTTGACGAATTTTTGGATAGGTGGACAATTGAAAATGTTCATAATCTGACTTTGCAAGAATATGTTGGACTTGGAAACAAGGACACATTTTGTCAATGGGTCGAAACAAAAACAAGAATGTTGGGAAGCATTAAAGGAATGACTTCTATTAAGTTTGGTATTTACGAACGAAAAGACCCAACAAAGAGACCAAAAAACTACAAAAATGACAACCATTACTCTTGGTTACAAGGTTATGGCGACAATAGAAAAACAGCATTTGAAAACACAAAACGTGACGTAATTAAAATCATACAACTTTCCGAAGTTGGAAAATTTGCTGAAATAGATAAGATACTTCTGCCGGATTTGTTTAAATGGAAAGTTGCCTTTTTATATTCTAACGAAAGACTTATTCCAATTTACAAACGTGACGTTTTATTCAAAATAGCAAACCATTTTGGTTTAAAAACTGACCGACACACGACAATTTCTGAAATTCAAAATGTAATGATGTTAAACAAACCTGCACACTTGAATGTGTATGCGTTTATGCGACAGCTTTACGACCAATTTGGCGACAACGAAGACAAAAATGAAATTGTCGGTTCGACAACACGAAAAAGACAAAGAAGAACAACAAGACGAGCTGCAAACGGACGAAATACAACAACGCAAACAAGAACAGTAACTCGTTCCTATGTTGCTGAACAAAAGCATAATAAAATTCAGGAAGCATTAGTGAAATTACTTTCAGACAAATACGGAAAAGACAATGTAATTCTTGAAGAAAACTACGTTGACATAAAACTAACTCAACCGAATTACATTGGGTTTTACGAAGTTAAATCCTCGTCCTACGCTTCTGAATGTATAAAAGAAGCATTAGGACAAATTTTACTTTATTCGCTAAACGACGCAGACAAAAGACCAAAAAAACACATTGTGGTTGGACAAAATCCGACTACCGACAATGACAAAAAATACATTGACTTTTTAAAACAAAATTTAAAACTCGAATTTGATTATTTGAACGTAGAAATAGAATAAAATCTGCTGGTAACACGGGTTTTGCGTCAGCCGGGGTGACGTGCAAACTTGAAGCTTTGTGCTTCTATTCAAATTCAGTGCTGGTTGACAGTTTTGTGCTCCGAAACCCGCCCGAACGCAAAGCCCGAAAACGTTACCGGTCATGCTAAAAGACGACCCTGCAAACACAAACGGACATTAAGAATGAGCAAACTAACTGACATACTTTTAAAACTGGGGACAATTGCAGTTCTCATAATTGCAGCGACTACAAAACAGCAGTTCAGTTTTTACTCCTTTGTTCGCTGGACAGTTTTTGCAACTTCATTGTATTTCGCATACAAGTCATTCGACCGAAAGCAAATCGGAGTTGTGATTTACTTTTCCATTGTTGGGGTTTTGTTTAATCCATTTAAACCCTTTTGGTTTCAAAAAGAAACTTGGCACCTTATTGATTGGACTGTTGCAGCAATAACTTTAGTAACCATATACTTTGACTGGACGAACAACATAAAACAGAAAGAAGCATGAGACTATTATACTTACTCTTCATTCTAATTCCAATTCCTCTTTCGGCACAGACAGCTTTAGTTACAAAGATTGTTGACGGGGATACTTTCAAAGACTCAACAGGTTTAAGTTACAGACTTATTGGCATTAACGCACCAGAAACAAACGAAATAGGTGGACATGAAGCCACGATTTTCTTGGACAGCCTGATAAATCAGAAATACGTTCAAATTGTTACGGATAGCAATTACGACACAATTGATTTTTACAAACGAAAACTTTGTTACGTTTTTCTCAATGGCACAGACATAAATAAACTCATGGTTCAGACTGGACATGCAGTTACATATACTAAATATCCATTCGCTAGAATGCAGGAGTATTTGACCGCTCAAAAGGAATTCTCAAGCAAACCCCCAATGGCTCATGAATCATCAAACCTTAATCAGTCTAATACTGATAACCTTTTTTCAGACAAGAATATCAAAATATACCTTCTACTAACTCTTGTAATTGCCTTAATGGGAATTGCTTTCTATTATTACAGAAAATGAAGAACATTATTGAAAAAGGATTCAACGAATTATTCCTAACCGAAATTAGTAAGTTCGATAGCCGAAAGTATGCCTATGATACATTCTTTAATTGCGATTCTGAAAGGTTCGCAAAAATCGCCAGGTTTTACAGCAGACAGTATGGAAGCGGTGCATGCAATTATATGTTGAACACTTTCCATTCATGGAAAAGTGGCTATGTAAGACCAAATGGAAGTTCGAGCTACAATATTGTTGCCAGTGCATCTTCTTCATTCACAACAGAAGAAAAGTTTGTTGAAGCATATACTCAACTTTCAAAACATATCAGAAATGGTTTTCCGAAACGGATTGAATTAAATGAAGTAAACAAAACCTTTGAGCAAATCATTGAAAAAATTGAAAATTTCAATCTTGAGAAAACTTCTTACTACTCGAAATACATC
>JAUXNR010000840.1 GCA_030682755.1 Flavobacterium sp. | reverse complement strand
TATAAGAGGGCTATTGAAAATTATGAAAGTGAAATTTACATACCTAAAACATTAGAATCATTGGAAAACGTTTTGAAGATAGTTGTCGGACCAAGAGTCAAAAAAACCGAAATATTTTTAAGCCGAACCTTTAAGGTAAATTCAATTAATGGACTGACTTTTACAATGTTTGTCCTCATTAAAAATAAAAAAGTATTGTATGCTTTGGAATTATTTAGGGAACTTTTTAAGTATGGTGTTTTTATTTTTTTCATGGGCTTTTACGGCGGAACTGTTAGAGCAATAAAAAATATGATGATGCTGTTGAAAACAAAGATATCCCTCAAGATTATTTGAAATTGTCCAATAATCCTGAAAGTTTACCAAGCTCCTCCATGAGGGGCTTGGTAAACTTAATAACCTATGAATAAAAAAAAGAATTGTTAATGACAAAGATACTTTTAATGAATATACCCGGTGGTCCTTCAGCAACAGATTATGCTCCTGTTGCAATATCAAGGGTTATGGAGGGCATAGACCAATCCTTAAACTGCGATGTTTCATTTTTCGATTTAGATTATTACAGGCCTTCATTTGATGAAATTAAAAGCAGAATTCAAGCTTTCTGTCCCCGGATAATAGGATTCAGTGCAATGTTAACACCCGCCTATACGTATCTTAAAAGATTATCTAATTTTATTGGAGATAACTTTCCGGATATTGTTCAAGTCTTAGGCGGCCAAATGAGTGTCATATCTAATATTATTCTCTTGAAAACAAAAATTGGTTTTTGCTGTTTTGGCGAATCCGAGCCCACTTTCAGCGATTTGATTAGAAGGCTTCAGCAGAATGATTTTGAAATTGGAAATAAAGACGACTATATGGATATCAAAGGACTTGTTTTTCTAAGGAATAATATCCCTTATTTTACCGGTTATGCGAATGAAGATATTAAAAAGGGACTGCGCCAGTTCAACTATAATCTAATATCAAAATTCACAAATTTAGACCAATATATTCAGCAGATAGATGGTGGACAACATTATAGAGATAGGTTTAATGCTGGAA
>JAUXNR010000837.1 GCA_030682755.1 Flavobacterium sp. | reverse complement strand
ACAGTGGTTGAAGGCGACATGGATGCGGCCTCGGGCAAAGTCTTTCGCGCCATTGCCGACTACATTTTTGGCAACAACATGTCTGCGGAGCCATCGCCTGCACAGACCTCGGAAAAAATTGCCATGACAGCGCCCGTGGCGATGGAACCCATCCAAACGCCTGCCAGGGCAGCATCGCAAAAAAATCGCCATGACCGCACCAGTGGCCATGGAGCCCCTGCTGCCCCCTGTCGGGGAAGCTGGCCCAACACCATTGGCCTTGCAAGGCGCCACACGCTGGCGCGTGCACTTTGTGATGCCCAGTGCCTACACGCTGGCCACGCTGCCCAAACCCAACAATTCGGCCGTGCAGTTGCACCAGGTACCCGCCAAAACATGGGCTGTGCTGAGCTACAGCGGCTTCAACACGGAAGCGGGCATCCAGCAACGCACCGACGAGCTGGTGGCGTGGCTGGCCGCCCGCCACATCAAAACCACCGGCAGCCCACAACTGGCCCGCTACAACCCACCCTGGACGCTGCCCATGTTTCGCCGCAACGAAATCATGCTGGAAACGCAGTGACGGTCTGCACGAACTGGGTCATGGACGGGCGGAACATTGACCGGCTGAACAACCGACTGTTTTAACGAGTGAGCCAGCAAGCGCACGCCAATACAGCCGCAACACGCAGTTCAACCTGCTGCGTTCAGGTCTGCCACGCACCACCAGCTGACATCGTCAATTCCATGCACCACCTGGTAGGCCTCCACCACCACCTCCAGCAGCACACAGTCTGGGGACTGCATGAAAACAGCCAGGTCAGGGTGGCGGTGCAAGTGGGCCAGCAACAGCACGGGCTGCGCAGCGGCATCGACCTCCTGCACCCGCCCCACGGCACCCAACACACCATGGCCAGGGGTGTCGCCAGCTGCCAGTTGGCGTCGGCCATCCATCAGCAGCGACACCCGCTGGTTGTGGCTGAGGTTGCTGAACTTGCGGGTGTTGCGGTAAGTGGCAAACACCAGCCGCCGCCAGTGATCGACTGGGGTAATGGCCACCAGACTGGTGTGCGGTTGCCCCGCGTGCTCAGTGGCCAGCACGGCGAACCCCACGCTGTTCAGCAACGCCACGATGCCGTCCCGTGTGAAC
>JAUXNR010000816.1 GCA_030682755.1 Flavobacterium sp. | reverse complement strand
TTATTATCAACCGAATAAAACTTGATTTTGAAGGATTATATCCAGTTTTGGTGATTGCTTTGATGTTTATTACTTTTTCAGCAACAGACTTTTTAGGAGGGAATGGGTTTTTAGCAATTTACATTTGTGCGGTTTATTTAGGGAATCAAGAGTTGATTCATAAAAAAACCATCTTAAAGATGTATGACGGTTTGGCTTGGTTGATGCAAATTGTTCTCTTTTTAACGTTAGGGTTGCTGGTATATCCGTCTGAAGTATTTCCTTATATGGGTATAGGTTTGTTGATTTCTGTGTTTTTAATTCTAATAGCCAGACCGATAGGTGTATTTCTGAGTTTGATTTTTTTCAAGATGCGACTCAGAAGACGATTTTATATTTCCTGGGTAGGATTACGTGGAGCGGTTCCCATTGTGTTTGCCACTTATCCGCTTTTGGCAGGAATTGATAAAGCTCATATGATTTTCAATATTGTGTTTTTTATTTCCGTAACTTCCGTACTTATTCAGGGAACTACTTTGTCTGTAGTTGCGAAGTGGTTACTTGTAGCACTTCCGGAAAAGGTGAAACCGATTTCTGAAATTGATAAAATCATTTTAGATCTTCCAAAATCATCGTTACAGGAATTTGAAATTTTGCCTGATTCTCATACTGTGAATAAAAGGATAGTGGATTTGAATTTTCCTAGTACTGCTTTTATTATCATGATAAAGCGTAATGGAGAATATATCAGACCCGGAGGCTCCACTATAATTGAAGCTCTTGACACCTTGATGGTGCTGGCGGACCATCAAGATGATTTTCTAAATGTAGCCAAATGTTTGTACAAACCCGTTGAAACCATTCAAACCTAAAGAAATGAAAAAGCGATTTATTGTATTGGTTGATTTTTCAGAATATTCAAAAAATCTGATAAAGTTTGCGTGTGAGTGGAGCGTTCAAGTGGATGCAGAAGTACTTTTGTTACATCAAACTTTGGTGTTTACTCCGGCTTTGTCAGATAATGAAAGTAGAAAGCAACATACCCTGGAAACAAATGTTGAAGCTATGCAAGATTTGAAGGCACTCGCTTCAGAGCACATCTCACAAGTTAACAAGCTTATGTTTTATGTATCGGAAGACAGTTTGAATACTACTTTAAAGCGATTTGTTGCAGAGCCTTTTGAAAATTTAATTTTTGTTGGTCTCAAAGGAACGGGATTGTTTAAACAAATTCTTTTGGGTAGCGTTGCACTCCAGGTTATTGAAAATATAAATAAAAGTGTTGTTGCTATCCCTAAAGAGATTGACACTTTTTTACATCCCAAAATTTTTGTTGCAGTAACGGAGAAGCATCCTTTGAATATCTTGGAATTGAATAATTTTCTTAAGTTCATTAACACTCAAAATACCACCATAACATTTTTCTATTTGGCAAAACCAAACGAAAAAACAATTGGCATTGAAAAGCAATTAAGGGAATTATCTGATTTGTTTTCTGAAAGGTTTACCACTGACTTTGCCATATTTGAAGGAGTAAATCCTTTTGATGACATCAAGCAATTGATTAACAATAAAACCGAAGAGGTCTTGATTGTTCAAAAAGGCACACGTTTTTTTACAGATCAACTTTTTAGAAAGTTTCTGGTGAATGACATGGTTTATGAAGGGCAAACGCCATTAGTTGTTTTGCCGTAAAGTGTGGGGTATGATTAAAATTTCATTAAATATTTTTTTTGTTATATTGGCAATAAGTTGTCATAACAATGATGAGGCAAAGTATAAAAATGTAAACCTTGGATATTATTCAATAGAGTTTCCTTCAAATTGGAAAAAAATGACCCTAAATAAAAGTCAATTTATTTGTATTACACCTGAAAAGGATACTATCCATATTAATCTAAAGCCTAAAACTGCAATGTTTGAATTGCCTTTACGAACAATTGAAAAATCTGATAGTATTTTTTTAATTGATTCAAAAGATACGACCAGACTAAAGTTTGTAGCTATTAAAAGTGAATTTAGCCATGATGCTATTTTGGATCACGATTTTGATGGAATATTGGTTGATGGTAGTAAAGCAATTATTACATTTCCGAAAGTAAGCGGAATAGGTACTACTGAGCTTTACATTGTTAACGATGAAAAAGAAGTAAACAAAAAACTTTCTATTTATGGCGAAAACTTAACTGAAAGTAATGAAATTAAATTAAAGAAGGCTTTTAAAACAATAACCAAAAATAAGATAGCACAATAAAACAACTTTTAGTAACTTAGATACCAAAATACTATTGTGAAATTATATTTTATTTCTTTAAAGAAATTTAGCTTGTTTAAAAAAAGATTAAATTGCATTAGAATTGTAGCTTTTTTATATAAATTAGATTATTGCACTAGTAGGATAATTATCAGATGTATTTTGAAATCAAGAACTAAAATTTTAATCATTTAAATTCTCATGTCTAAGAAATTCCAACTTTATGCATTAAATCCAAGATTACACAACGTCAACGAATGCAAGGTTGAAGATATATTACATATAAGAGCAGGTACAGAGTTTAAATTTAAATCCGGTCCTTTTAATGGTCAAATAGCAACCATTTTAAAAGAACCTACAACTCAAATATCTTCATCCGATCATTTAGTAGAAATAATCTTAAATAATAAATTAGATAGTAAATTAATAATTCCTTTACATCAATACTCAATTGAATACTTAAAATTTGCCTCACAAATATTTTCACCTGAAATAATGATTCCAAATCATGATGTTTTCAAAGTTGAGTATAGTAATATTCGTGAGGTTAATAATCAAATCATTTATGAAATTTCAAAAAATAATAAGTATTTAGATTTTTTACATCCTTCTGCTTTTGAGGATCTTGTTGGAAAATTATAGATGAGTTTGGGTGTTGAAATCAATAGAGTTGGACGATGGAACCAAGCGGATGGTGGAGTAGATATCTTAGCAGTAAAAAAATGTACCTCAATGGGTGATTTTAAAATTGCTCTACAGTGTAAACATTCAAAAAACAAAATTCAACCTCGCATAATAAGAGAATTAAATGGTGTTTTAGATACTCAAGAAGCTCTGAAAGGTATTGTAATAACATCAAGCTATTTCACAAAAAATACCCTTAAAGAAACTCAAAATAATTTTTATAGAATTGATTTAAAAGATAGAGATTTTCTTTTAAAGAGTTTAGATGAATTTTTCAAATAAATTATATCTTCAAAGATATTCAATTTTATTAGTCGTTTTAAAGACTACAAAAATATACAACTAAAAGTTAAGTCACTAAGCTAATAGCAAGTGTAATCATTTTTTAACTTCCAATCTCCCCGCTAGTGCGAGCAGGGAGAGAAGTGAAAGCCAGTAGGAATATGTATTTAATCATGTAATTTGTTGCCGTTTTTTGATTTTTAATTTTCTCTATTTTACGGGTTCTTTTTTACTTTTTAAACTAGGGCATCTGAATAATAAAATAAAAGCAAGTTACCTCGAAAACAAATAGTTTTATTATTCTAAATCGAAGATTACCCCAATTTAACTGCAACAAGCCGTTATATTGTATAATTCCATAACTTCTTCGGGTGTTAATACTTTGTCAAAAACAAATATGTCATCCATGCTGCCGTTGTAACTACGACCGATATATAGGTTCCCTACATTCATGGGGTTACATACAGTAGAAGCTTCAATTCCCGAATGGGGTATGCCATTTATGTAAAGTATCAAATCAGAAGCGTTTATAGTCATTACAATATGCTTCCAAACACCGTTCTGTCCAGGATGTACACCTCCTACGATTCTTGATCCAACCACACAATTAAGCCTTGAATTTATAAAACTAATATTCCAAAGTCCCATCTGATGGTTGCAAAATTCCAGATCCTCTCTAATCAATAACTTTGCATAACTATTATCAATAGGTTTAATCCAAAATGAAATAGACAAATCGGTGGTCTGAATATCATTGAGAAATTCAGGATTTACTAACTCTAAATAATCCCCGTTTGCATCATTGAATTGGTAAGCACAATTTTGATTTCCCGATCGGTCGGATCCTATACTTGCTGTTGTGGGGTTTGTTAAATGATAATTGTTTCCGGAAGTATCCTCTAACGAACCGTTATTAAAAGTGTAAATTGCTAACGCATGATCCATTAAACCTGGCGGCAAGCAACTATTTTGAGTGGTAGGTGCATTGCCTTCAGAATTAGTACAACCCCATACTAGTGTTATAACTAAAACACCAAACAAATTATTTATTAACTTATTTACCACTTCTTTGTATTTCATAGCACCTTCTTTGAAAACTATTATATATTTTCAAAACTAAGAATTTTTTTCCTAACTTTTATCAAACTATACTACAATTGCATAACCACTCATGAATTTTAGCAAATTATTACTATCATAACTCCTTAAAAATTCTCTCAATTCCGCAACACAATTCTGAATCTTGCTTTTCCATTTTCCAAATGTTCAAGGGCTTCATTTACTTTATCCATTGGAAATTCTTCAACATCCGGATAAATGTTATGTCTGACACAAAAATCAAGCATTGTTTTTGTCAAAGCCGGACTTCCAATCGGACTTCCGCCTACGGTTTTTTCACCCATGATTAAGCTGAAAGCAGGAATTGCCATTGGTTCCAAAACAGCTCCAACTGTGTGAAATCTACCTTTTGGTGCTAATGCGGTCAAATAGGAATTCCAATCCAAAGTAACATTGGTTGTATTCAAAATAAAATTCAGTTTCCCTTGGATGCTTTCTAATTCTTCGGGAGCTTTAGAATTAATTACTTTACCGGCTCCCATAGCCAAAATATCTTTCTTTTTATCAGGATTAGAGCTAAATGCAATTACTTCACAGCCCCAGTGTTTTAAGAATTTGATGGCCATATGTCCCAATCCCCCAACACCTATGACACCCACTTTATCAGTAGGTTTTACTCCTGCTAAAATGATTGGATTAAAAACAGTAATGCCTCCACAAAGCAAAGGTCCTGCTTTGCTCATATCAATAGCTTCAGGAAGCGGAATTGCCCAAGACCAATGGCCTCTAACTGTATCAGCAAACCCACCGTTTCTGCCTACAATTGTGGCTTCACCTTTTGAACAAAGATGGTGTTGACCATCCATACATTGTTCACAACTCATGCATGAGCCTGACATCCATCCCAGTCCCACTTTATCACCTACCTTCAGGTTTTTAACTGCTGAGCCTGCGGCTATTACTTCACCAATTATTTCATGACCCGGTACAATGGGATACTGCGTCATTCCCC
>JAUXNR010000782.1 GCA_030682755.1 Flavobacterium sp. | reverse complement strand
CTTCAGAATTTTGAAGAACTCTTCGATTGTTTGACGTTTTCTATAAAGCTGTTTTACAGTAATTGAATTCAAAGATAAGTCGCTTGTAGACCAATAATTGTCATTATCTTTAACTACAAGTACTCTTATGTTCTCTGACAATTTACCTATCTGGTTACCATAGCGATATTTGAATCCGCCCGTGGCGGATTGAACTTGAATTCCATTTAGCAAGCGATTGGATTTTATTTTGGCAATCCAATTCCATTTCAATTTACGAATGGTTTTCAGCAGTTTTGCAGCTGGGTAAAAAGAATCCATAAGTACATAATCCGGTTTTATATGATATTTTCTTTGGGTTTCAAGCAATAACTCAATGGCTAAATCAATTTTGGTTTTGTTATCATTTTTATTCCATATACGGAAACCGATAGGAAAACGGGTGTTACCGTCAGTCCAAATGAGAAAAACAATATTGATTCCATAGAGATATTGCCTATCACTGCTGGAATATATCCAAGACAATATGTCAAGTTCTTTACTGTATGGTTTTGCGATAACGGTATCATCGATTATCAGAAAAGATTGTTTCTTTGATGACGATTTATTATGTTTTATCAAATGTCCATAGCGTTTTTGCAAATATTTATTCCATTTACCTTCAGAGAGTAAAAGTCTTTGAAGTTTGTCGTGTGAGACATATGGACTTTTATCGGAATCATAGATAATATTCCGATTAAATTGTTCAGAAATTTTAGTGCAACTAGGTCTAATATTTCTGAAACACAAAGTATTCACATAAGCGAATAAGGCAGTTTGATATATTAAGTTTTTCATAATAGCTAATATAACGCTTTATTTCGCTTATGTTTATATCGTTTGCGTAACTTCAGTCAGGTTTTAGAACAGAGTACTTTTTTAGTAATAATTTTAGTTTAGGCGGCGAATTCGGTCTCCGCGTTTTACTATTAAATTTTGAGGATAAGCAAACAGAAGATGTAAAGGTATATGATCCAATAATTGGAGATTATAGAACTGTTACAGAAAAACAAATCCTCGATCTTACTCTAAATTT
>JAUXNR010000779.1 GCA_030682755.1 Flavobacterium sp. | reverse complement strand
TGCTTTTGTTGGATTAGAATATAAATTTAAAATAGGAAAGTGGACAAACAAACCTGGTGTTTATGGCCATTGGTATCAATTAGAAGCTAAGCAGTTTGAATTGCATACAACACATTCAAAATTTTTGATTCAACCACAGTTTAATAGCGAGTACGAATTCAACCAATCGGAATCATTAAAGTTGAACTATCGTTTAGTAAATCAATTCCCTGAAGCTTCACAACTAGCCAGTCGATTTACGTTGCAAAGTTATAATTCGGTTTTTAAAGGAAATGCTCTTTTAAATAACGAACGGTATCATTCGGCTATGCTAAATTATGCTAAAATGAGTATGTATCGTGGTTTGATGTTAAATGGTTTTGCAAGTTGGAATAAGAAAGTTAAAACGATAAGAAATATCGTCGAGCTCGATGGAATCAATCAGTTTACCACACCAATTTTGACGGATAATCCCGAAACCAATTACAGAGTTGGAGGTTCTGTTAGTAAAAAGATATACCGTTTTAATCTGAGGTTTAACACATCACTTTCGTGGTTTGATTATATTCAGGAAGTAAACGGAATTGAAACTGCAAATAAAAGAACCAATCAAACTGTAGGTGTTGAGTTGCGAACAGCTTACAAAAAATGGCCTTTTGTAAAAGTGGGTTATAGCAAGGGTTTCAATTCATTTAGCGGCATTAGTACTTCTAAATTTGAAACGAATCAATTTTCAGCACAATTTGACCATGAAGTGTTTAAATATGTATCATTTAAAGCAGACTACGAAGCGTTTACAAATTTAAATTTTACCAATCCAAATACTTTTTTTGAAATAGCTAATGTGTCCTTAACATATCAAAAGAAAAATAGCCCATTTGGTTTTGAATTTATGGTTTCTAATCTTTTAAATAATGAGACTAAGAATCAAAATACTTTTTCCGACTTTTTGATTAGTGAACAAACCACCTTTATTTTGCCACGAATTTTTCAATTCATTGTTAGATATAAATTATAAACTTTTGTCAAATTTCAATAGTTTGATAAAGGTTTAGTAAGAACTTAATCAAGTTCTTGTGGTACATTCTTTTTTTTAAGCTTCTTTTTACTTTTTTTATCTTAAGGCTAGTAGCAAACAATTACTATTAAGTCGGATGAAAGGATTCCCGATGTAGCGTTGGGTAAGCAGTAGGTTAGGTTATTGAAAATCAGTTCATTTTGAAATCATTAAATTCGATATCCCACCCCCAGTTTTACCAAGTTGATGTTTTGCAAATAAGGGTTGTTGAAACTGCCTGAACTAGAAAGTTTAATAAAATCATAACAGGCATGAAAGTACCACTGCTTGCTTACATCCAATGAAAAGCCAGCTATTGCATTTAACCCATAGCGGGTTTCATTTCCTTGCGGGAAAAAAGTCATCACGTTACCATTTGTGAAAAAGGTTACTACACTGTAACCTATTCCAATAATTGGGTGGAATTGTGGTAGGGTTGGCAGAAATAATTCTCCGTAAATGCGTGGTTGAACGGTCCAAACCAGTAAATCAAAATCAGTGGTTGGATCTTGAATTCCTTCTTTGTCTTTGAACAAGCCGGTGTGCAAAGAAACTCCGGTTTTAAAAGAAAGGTTTTCCCAAAATTGGTATTTGGTTCCCGCTTCTAAAATCCCGTTAAAATTGGTTCCAACAAAATTTTGATCTACTAAAACAGGATAACTTAGTTCAACACTCCACGAAGATGTTTGGGCTTGTGCTCCAAAAAAACCTAAAAATAAGAAGAAAAAATTTCGCATGTGATTTCCTTTTTAGTTGTAACGAGAGTTTTAAGATGTAATTGTGATTGTTGTAAAAAATCTGATGAGAACCTATTTCTATGTTTTGTTTTAGTTTATGAAACGTATTCAATACATAAATTAACACAAAACGAGTCATTTTTTCAACCCGACTTTATAAGATTAATTTCAAGCAGGAGTAGTTATAATAAAAAAACCTTTGTTAAAGCATTACTTCAACAAAGGTTTTGAGGTATTTTCAGTGTGTTATCAGATTACAACGTTTCTGCTTTTTTTGAGGCACAACAAGCTTTTTTGTCTTTGCTGCATTCTTTTTTAGCTTCTGTGGTTTCTTCGTTTTTTGAAGCTTCTTTTTTGTTTTTCTTCTTTTTGTCTTTTTCAGAATAGAAGGCTTTGTCTGCCGATGACGTTACATCTGAAA
>JAUXNR010000772.1 GCA_030682755.1 Flavobacterium sp. | reverse complement strand
GGTTCCTGAAACAACAGGAATTCCTGCATTTAAACTGGCAGAAATATTTTCTACTGCCGCACTCGGAACACTAAAATCAATAGTTACATCTGCATTTGTTAAACCTTCAAAATTCACATCTTTTGACTTGCGTAACACAATTTCATGTCCTCTTTCTAAAGCAATTCGTTCAATTACTTTACCCATTTTTCCATAGCCTAATAATGCAATTTTCATTTAAAAGAATAATTTAAAGTGAGTCCGATGTTGTATTTATAGGTCATATCGTCTTGACTTAAATCAGGCTTCAATGACAAATTATTGTTTACATTAAATTGAATTAAATGTGCGTCAACATTGGCGTCAACAATATTCAATACATAGATTCCTAAGGTTACCAAAAGCGAAATACTTCTGTTTCTTTGAAAAGTTCGTTGAGCATTAATGATGACAGCGTCGGAATAAATGTCTTTATAATCGTCATCGGTATAACCTTCTAACCTTCGTTTATAGATACTTCTAAATTCATTGTATTTCTTATTGTTATCAGCATAGAAATAAATACCGGTAGCTAAACCTCCGTAAACAATAGGGATTTTCCAATATTTTTTATTGTAAGCCTGACCTAAACCGGGAAGTATTGCAGAATAAAAGGCAGCTTTAGATGGTCCTAAAGGGTCAATGGTTTTATAAACCACAGTATCTTTAGAAATTAAAACTTCCTCTATTTGTACTTGAGCTTGAAGCGGTTGGCGTACTAAAATTAAGAAAAAGAGTAAAACCGTTAGTCTTCTCACTTGCTTTTTATTAAATTTATAATTCTTTGAAAATCAGCTTCAGATTTAAAAGGGATTGTTATTTTTCCTTTGCCTTTTGCATCAATTTTAACGTCAATTTTAGAGCCTAAAATGCTTGATAATTCTTTTTTTTCTGATTCAGAAACAACAGGAGTAACTGTTTTTACTGAAGTTTTGCCTACTTTAGGTTTTAAACTTTCTTGGTAGTTTTTTACCAAATTTTCAGTTTCACGAACTGAAAGATTTTGACTGATTATTTTGTGATAAATATCAGATTGAGCATCTTCATCTTCAATGGTGATAAGAGCTCTTCCGTGTCCCATTGAAATAAAACCATCACGAATGCCGGTTTGAATAATGGGATCCAATTTTAAAAGTCGAAGATAATTGGCAATAGTAGATCGTTTTTTACCTACTTTATCGCTCATTTGTTCTTGAGTGAGCTGTACTTCATCAATTAATCTTTGGTAAGAAAGTGCAATTTCAATAGGATCTAAATCATGACGCTGAATGTTTTCCACCAACGCCATGACAAGCGAATCATTGTCATTTGCAATTCTTATATAAGCGGGAATTACGGTTAATCCTGCAATTTTTGAAGCACGAAGTCTTCGTTCACCGGAGATTAACTGGTATTTGTTGAATTCTAATTTTCTTACGGTAATGGGTTGAATTACACCAAGTTCTTTTATGGAAGAAGCCAATTCTTGTAGTGTTTCTTCGTTGAAATTACTTCGGGGCTGAAATGGATTTATTTCAATAGCATCAATTTCAAGTTCAATGATATTCCCTACAACTTTGTCTGCATTTTTATCATTAACCGATTTAATATCATTATCCGGGTCTTTTAATAAGGCTGATAAACCTCTTCCAAGAGCCTGTTTTTTTGCGGCTTGTGTCATAAAATCCTAGCTATTTTTTTTAATAATTTCTTCGGCCAAACTTAAATAATTGTTTGCTCCTTTACTGGTTGCATCAAAGTTGATAATGCTTTCGCCAAAACTTGGTGCTTCGCTTAGTTTTACATTTCTTTGAATTATAGTTTTAAAAACCATATCGTTAAAATGTTTTTGTACTTCTTCCACAACCTGATTTGATAATCGTAAACGAGAATCATACATGGTTAATAATAATCCTTCGATATCTAATTCCGGATTATGAAGTTTTTGTACGCTTTTTATGGTATTCAATAATTTGCCCAATCCTTCCAATGCAAAATATTCGCATTGAATTGGAATTACAACGCTGTCAGCTGCAGTAAGAGCATTTAACGTTAACAATCCCAATGATGGAGCACAATCAATTAAAATATAATCATATTGGTCTTTGATATCAGCCAATGCTTCTTTGAGCATATATTCTCTGTTCTCTTTATCAACCAGTTCAATTTCTATGGCCACCAAATCAATATGAGCCGGAATTACATCTACGTTTGGAGCTGAACATTTCATTATGGCATCTGCGGCTTTGTTACTATGTTCCAAAACCTGATAAGAACCAATAGAAACAGCATCCACATCAATTCCTAATCCGGAACTGGCATTTGCCTGAGGATCAGCATCAATTAATAATACTTTTTTTTCTAAAACACCTAAAGAGGCCGCAAGATTAACTGTTGTAGTTGTTTTTCCTACGCCACCTTTTTGATTAGCAATTGCAATTATTTTGCCCATTTATTATATTCGATTTGAGCCGTAAAATTACGATTATTTATGGTTTTTTCAATTTCAAGTTGTTAACAAATGTTAATTGTTTTGTCTTCAGCTGTTTGTTGAAATTTTTTAATTTTTTTGATTTGATTTCAGAATAAATTAGTTGCCTTTTTTTGCTTTAATCATCGCTTCCAACATGTCCCACATTTGTTCCGGAATTTGTTCTAAAAGGTTAAATTGTCCGGCACCTTTTAACCATTCACCGCCATCAATGGTAATCACTTCACCATTTACATATGCTGAAAAATCGGAAACCATATAAGCAGCCAGATTGGCTAATTCCTGATGATCGCCCACTCGTTTTAAAGGTACTTTTTTAGCCATATCAAATTTTTCAGCCAAATCTCCGGGTAATAACCTGTCCCAAGCTCCTTTTGTTGGAAATGGTCCGGGAGCAATTGCATTACTTCTGATTCCATATTTTGCCCATTCTACCGCTAAACTTCGGGTCATGGCTAAAACACCTGCTTTTGCGGTAGCACTCGGAACCACATAAGCAGAACCTGTCCAAGCATAAGTGGTTACAATGTTTAAAATTACTGAGCTTTCTTGTTTGGTATCAATCCAATGTTTCCCGAAAGCCAAGGTGCAGTTTTTTGATCCTTTTAAAACGATATCGATAATGGTATCAAAGGCATTTGCAGATAATCTTTCGGTTGGCGAAATAAAATTTCCGGCTGCATTATTTAGTAAAACGTCTACTTTGCCAAAGGTTTTTAGCGTTTCCTGAAGCATGGCCTCCACTTGGTCATAATGACGAACGTCACATTGTAAAGGCAGACAAATTCCGCCTGTTTCCTTCTCTAATTCAGAAGCTGTGTTTTTTAATTTATCTAAATCTCTGGAGGTGATGGCGACTTTAGCTCCCAATTCTAAAAAATATTTTGTCATGGCTTTTCCAAGTCCGCTACCGCCACCGGTTACCACAATTACTTTGCCCTCCAAGGCATTATCACGAAGCATTTTTGCTGAAAAATTCATAGTTTTCTGTTTTAGGTAAAGATACTGTTAAAGGGATTTATTTTAAAAATTTTAGCATTTAGCTAACACTATTATAACTGAAAAATTGGTTGTTAGCCTAATCTTTGTAATCGTTCGGCAGCTTTAGTAAGTGTCTCATCATCTTTGGCAAAGCAAAATCGGATTCTTTTCAAATCAGTTCCATCACCATAAAAAATGGACAACGGAATGGTTGCTACCCCAAATTCGGTGACCAATCGTTTGGTAAAGTCTAAGTCATTTTCAGATGAAATACCTTTATACGAGGCTACTTGAAAATAGGTGCCATTACAGGGTAATAATTCAAAAGGAGTTGCTTTCATAAGACTTTTAAAAAATTCCCTTTTTTCCAAATAAAGTTTGGAAACGGATTTGATATCAAAAACATCAAGGTATTCGCTGATGGCAGCTTGCGACAAACTGTTTACGCTAAACACTAAAAATTGATGTACTTTTTTTACTTCTTTCATCAAATGTTCCGGGGCAATAGCATAGCCAATTTTCCATCCGGTCATATGTAATGTTTTTCCAAAAGAAGATGTGACTACCGTTTTGTCTCGCAATTTCTCTCGGGTATTTGCTGAAATGTGCGTGTTTTCAAAGGCAATGTATTCATAAACTTCATCACTCAAAAGCAATACATCAGGATAAAGGTCTAACAAATTTTCCAATTGTAGAAAATCACTTTCTGTCCACATTTTTCCAGAGGGATTGTGCGGATTGTTGAGAATTAACAAGCGTGTTTTATTGGATACATGTTGAGCAATTCGTTCAAAATTGGGTGTGTAATCTTCATTTAATGAAACCCGAACCGGTTTTGCGTTACACAATAAAATGGGTGTTTCGTAACAATCGTAACTCGGATCTAAAATAATCACTTCATCACCGGATCTTACCAAAGCTTGAAGGGTTGCAAAAATAGCCTCAGTAGCACCTGCGGTTATCAAAAGTTCCGAAGTTGGATTGACTTTTCTTTGATACGATTCAAAAGTAAGACGACAAATTTTCTCCATTAATGGTGGATATCCGGCCATTGGCGTATATTGATGGACATCAGCTTTTGCCAATCGCATGGTAATTTCAACCATACGTTGGTCAATGGGAAAATTTGGAAACCCTTGCGATAAATTGATAGCATTATAATCCACAGCCATTTTAGACATGATGGTAAAAATGCTAGTGTTTAAATGAGGTAGTTTGGACATGATGGTTATTTCAGTCCTAAAAATAGGCAATTTGTGTTAAGATTTAAAATCTATAGA
>JAUXNR010000443.1 GCA_030682755.1 Flavobacterium sp. | reverse complement strand
TCTTGTTGTAATTTACGCCAAGAGATAGCTGTTTACTCATAATTATGGGAAAGTCTTTATTGTTTGATTGGCGCCACCTACGTTTTTCTATCCCTAAAAAGTCGTTTTGAAAATTAATTATTTGTGAAATATTTTGATGTTTCATCTCACCCAAAATTTCTATCCTCAAATTATCAACTAATTTATGATTTACACTTATCCTTGGTTCCAGGATATGCATTTTAAATTTTTCGATATAACTATAGCGCACGCCAACTTTTACATTCGTTTTTTTGGATTTTGACTCATAATTTGCCCCTGTAAACAATCCGTGCTCTCGAATAACTTCTACCTTTAATTGTTTAAATATAGGTTTATCAATTTCAGTGATATTGCTTACTCCATTTTCCGTAAACTGATATCCCCCATCGAAAACAAATTGGTCGTTATAATTGTACCAATTGCTAAATTTTATAGATGTTTCGGAGACTGTATTTTCCTGCAATAGTTTTTGCTGTTGGACAATATCAGAATTAATCGCTTTTAATTTATAGTCCGTTTCATAGATCTGCATACTACTTACAAGCTTAGTATTCCATTTTCTTTGATAATACAATCCAGCCGCAATACTATTTTGAATTAAGCTACTTTCTTTTGACTCTTCATTTTGATTAATGTTAGCATTCTCTATAAATACCAATTCATTATTGATATTAATAAAATTGATTCGCAATTGATCTTTTTTAGAAATATCATAAAGCCACCGCAAGCTTATGTCGTAAAAATCAAATGCAATATCCGAATTAATGACATTTGTTGAATTGTTACCAACCTCCGTATTTTGCAATATTCTATCAAAATAGCTTGTGTAGGTCGGGGTTTCTACAAGTTCATTAATTGCTTTTCTGGCTGATATCTGAAGAGAAGATTTCTCTCCTAAAGGGGTATCAACAAAAGCATCAACATTAATAAAATTTGAGCCAGTACTACCCTTTAATTTCGTATTGACTTCTGTATTGGTCTTCATAGCAATTGTGCCTGAAACTCC
>JAUXNR010000051.1 GCA_030682755.1 Flavobacterium sp. | reverse complement strand
ATTTTTTCTGTACACAAATGTAACAATTACATTGAATATTTATTTTTTTATTTAAAAAAAAGACTTGAAAACAAAGGTCTCAATTATCAATAAATCATAAATTTTATATTATTTTTTAATTTTATAAAAAAAAGCTTGGTTATTATTATTGTATTAATTATTTTTGGTAATCGATTACACAATCAAATATTTTAAAATGAAAGTAATAAGAAGCAGAAAATTAAAAACTATTAAACATGTAGCTCTAGGATTAATATTTATATTAATTTCCTGCAAAAGTCAAAATGACAAACTTGCTCTAGTTGAGAACAATCCTTGGGATTTGATGGATGAAATCATTGCAAACACAAAAGCACCAACTTTTAAGAATGCAAATTTTTCAATTTTAGATTACGGTGCAAAAGGGGATGGGGTGACGGTTTGTACAGAAGCTTTTAGAAAAGCCATTAAAGCATGTACGGAAAGTGGAGGAGGAAGAGTTGTTGTGCCGAATGGTAAATTTTTCACAGGTCCAATTCATTTAGATAACAACGTAAACCTGCATTTGGAAGATGGGGCAGAAATCTTGTTCAGCACCAATCCTGACGACTTTTATCCTTTGGTTCATACGTCTTTTGAGGGAATGGAATTAATGAATTATTCACCGTTAATTTATGCAAAAAACAAAAAAAACATTGCCATTACAGGAAAAGGAATTTTAAACGGTCAAGCCGATAAAACGAATTGGTGGCCTTGGAAAGGAAAGACATCCGAAGGTCATGTTTATGGTTATGTGCAAGGGCAACCTTCACAATTGGACAGTTTAAATCTTCCGGCACTGATGAAAATGGCAAATGACAATGTTCCCGTTGAAAAGCGTGTTTTTGGAAACGGACATTATTTAAGGTCTAATTTTATTGAACCGTTTGATTGTGAAAATGTGTTGATTAAAGATGTAAAAATCATCAATGCTCCTTTTTGGATTATTCATCCTATAAAGTGCACCAATGTAATTGTTGACGGAGTAAATATTGACAGTCATGGTCCTAATAATGACGGGTGTGATCCGGAATATTCAAAAAATGTAATCATTCAAAATTGCACATTCAATACAGGTGATGATTGTATTGCCATAAAAGCGGGAAGAGATAATGAAGGTAGAAAAGTTGGCATCATGAGTGAAAATATTGTAGTGAGAAACTGCAAAATGATTGATGGTCACGGTGGTGTTGTAATTGGAAGCGAAATGTCTGCCGGTGTGAGAAATGTTTTTGTAGAAAACTGTAGTATGGATAGTCCTGAATTGGATAGAGCAATTCGATTAAAAACCAATACCAAAAGAGGTGGAACCGTTGATGGTTTATATGTTAGAAACATAAAAGTAGGTAAAGTAAAACAAGCTGTTTTGCATATTACCATGAATTATTCAGTTTATGCTGGTCAAAGAGATGGTGATTTTGTTCCTAAAATTAAAAACATTTTAATGGAGAACATCACTGTACAAAACGGAGGGAAGTATGCCATTTTTGCAGATGGATTGGAGAGTTCTCCTATAGAAAATATCACTTTTAAGAATGTAAGAATAGATTCTGTTAATAAAAATTTCTCACTAAAACATGTGACCAATTTAAAGTTAATTGATACCTATATCAACAACGTTAAAGTTGAAAACGCAAACTAATAAACAAACAAACCCTTAATTAATCAAACAAATTATGAAAGTAAAATTAATGTTGTTGAGTAGCTTAAAATATCCTTTGATGCTATTCATTTTTATCTCAGCATTGGCAACTCAAGAAGTATTTGCACAATCGGGCACTTTTGAGGTTAGAGGTACCGTGGTGGATGCTAACGATAAAATTTCCATTCCCGGTGTTAATGTTATCGAAAAAGGAACTAGTAACGGTGTCTCTACTGACTTTGATGGGGCTTTTAGATTGAATGTTAAATCAGCGAATGCTGTACTTGTGATAAGTTATATCGGCTATAAAACACAAGAAATAGAAATTAAAGGAAGAACATCTATTGCTATTGAACTGGCTGAAGATGCACAAGCACTTGAAGAAGTAGTATTGATTGGTTATGGTACTGTTAAAAAATCAGATTTAACAGGAGCGGTTTCTGTGTTATCGGGTGAAGTTATTGAAAGACAACCAATTGCTAATGTTGCAGAAGCTTTAACCGGTCGTTTGGCAGGTGTACAAGTGACATCATCAGAAGGTTCGCCTGATTCTGAAATTAATATTAGAATTAGAGGAGGGGGTTCATTGTCTCAAGATGCTTCACCTTTATTGATTGTAGATGGATTTCCTGTTAACAGTATAAATGATATTGCTCCATCCGATATTGAAAATGTAACTGTTTTAAAAGATGCATCTTCAACTGCAATCTATGGTGCCAGAGGTGCTTATGGTGTAATTTTGATTACAACTAAAAGCGGAAAAAGTGGTGAAAAAGTTAGCGTATCCTATAACATGTTTACAGGGTTTAAAAAAATTGCTAATACGATAGATGTATTAAAACCAGGTGATTTTGCGAGGTGGCAATATGAATTTGCATCACTTAAAAATGATATCAGTTCTTATGAAGATTTTTTTGGTCCCTATAGTGAAATAGGACAATATGATACTGCTCCAAACACAAATTGGCAAAGAGAAATTTATGGACGTACAGGTTTTGTACAAAGTCATAATCTTAGTATTAGAGGAGGTTCTGAAAAATTAAATTACAACTTCAACTATGTTCGATTTGACGACGAAGCTATCATGATAGGTTCTGATTTTAAAAGAGAAAATATCTCCATAAATTTGAAAAACAAATTGTCTGACAAAATTCAATTATCATTTACTATGAGATATTCCAGTACTGATATATCTGGAGGTGGGGCAAATGAACAAAGAGAATTTTCATTATCTGCCGATGCTCGTTTAAGACACAGTATTGGTTATTCTCCAATCCCAATCCCTGGACTTACGGATGATGATACAGATGAAGCTGTAGCGGGTTATCTTGTAAATCCGTTTTTGGCTGTAGCTGATAATGACAGAAAGCAAGAAAGAAGAAATTACAACATGCAAGCGGGATTAACTTATAAAATAACGAATGAATTACAATTCAAGTCAGATATAGGTATTGATTACTTTAAAAATGATGATTATCGTTTTTATGGACGTTCAACATTTTATGTGAGAAATGTTCCTGCTGCAGAAAACCAAGGATTACCATCTTTGTTGATGAGTAATCGAAATGACAACAGGTTTAGAAATTCAAACACTCTGAATTATGACTTTAAGAAATTACTAGGCTCAAACCATAAATTAAAATTCCTTTTAGGTCAAGAATCAATAATTTATAAGTCAAATAATTTACAAACTGTAATTCACGGGTATCCTGATTTCTTTACTTTTGCTAATGCAGTGAATTTGACTACAGAAGGAACACCACAATCTGTTAATAATTTTAATAATCCGGAAGATAATTTAATGTCCTTTTTTGGTCGTGTTAATTATGATTTAAAAGATAAATATCTATTTACTGCAACTTTTCGAGCAGATGGATCAAGTAAATTTCTTGGTGATAACAAGTGGGGCTATTTTCCTTCAGCTGCTGTTGCTTGGAAAATTAATGAAGAATTCTTTTTGAAAGATGTTTCATGGCTTGATTTACTTAAATTGAGATTCAGTTATGGTCAAGCAGGTAATAATAATATTCCAACTGGTCAAACCATACAAAATTTCTTTTCTTTAAATAGCACCTGGATCAACGGGGTAGATAGTTATTGGGCTCCTTCAAGTGTTTTAGCAAATCCGGATTTAAAATGGGAAACTATGATTTCGCAAAACTTAGGATTAGATTTTGAACTATATGATCGTCGTATAAGTGGATCTCTTGAATTATATAAAAACATAACCCAAGATTTATTGCTAAACTTTCCTATTTCAGGTGTTGGATACACTTCACAATTTAGAAATATTGGTGAAACCCAAAATATGGGACTTGAAGGTACTTTAAATATTGATGCAATAAGAAAGAGTGATTACGGATTGAGTTTTTCTTTTAACATTGGAATGAATAAAAATAGAATTAACTCAATTGGAACTTTAGATGATTTTGGAGTGCCAACAGGCTGGGCTTCCACTGCAATTGGAAATGATTTTGCGGTTCAAGTTGGTCAACCACTTGGTTTAATGATAGGATATAGAAATGATGGTCGTTATGAGGTTTCTGATTTTAATTACAACGATGGGGTTTATACTTTAAAACCTGAAGTAGCAAGTGCGTCAACAATTGTGGGACAACTTAGACCGGGATCTATGAAATTAAAAGATCTTAACGGAGATGGTGTTGTTGATAATAATGATATAACGGTTATTGGGAATGCACAACCAACAAGCACAGGAGGATTTACAATTAATGCAAATGTACGCAACTTTGATTTATCAGCTGCTTTCAACTGGAGTTATGGAAATGATATATACAATGCTGGTAAAATTGAGCATAATACAGCAACAATTAATTCACCTGACGGACAATATAGAAATTTAACAACAGTAATGGCAGACGGAAACAGATGGACTAATATTGATCCGGTTAGTGGACAATTGGTTACTGATCCAACAGCACTAGCTGCTTTAAATGAAAACACAACAATGTGGTCTCCTTATATGGCTCGCTACGTAATGACAGATTGGGCTGTAGAAGACGGTTCCTTTTTGAGGTTAAATACACTTACTTTGGGATATTCATTGCCGGAATCATTTATTTCCAAAGCAAAAATATCTCGATTAAGAGTATATGCTACGGCTAATAACGTTTTCATATTAACGAAGTATTCAGGCTTAGACCCTGAAGTTTCAACTCGAAGAGCAACTCCATTTACACCGGGTGTTGATTATTCTCCTTATCCAAGAAACAGACAAGTTGTATTTGGAATAAACGCAAACTTTTAATAAAAAAATATAGTATTATGAAAAATAAATTAATAATCTCTGGACTGTTCATCCTAATGTTTTTGGTCTCCTGTAATGATGATTTTTTAGAATCTGAAACCAAATCAACTTTAGATGAATCTGTAATCTTTTCAACACCGGGTCTAGCTGAAGGTGCTGTAAACGGTATCAAAATTCCATTTGGGGAAACAAACTCTTATCGTGGTAGATTTTTACCATGGTATGGTCTGAATACTGATATTGAATGGTATAACTCTAACGAAACCACTTCCAATGACAATCCGGATTTGTGTGTGTATGACGCAAAACCTAATAATAGTCAGATGAACACAGTGAACAATGCATGGGCGATGATGTACACAGGTATTGAACGAGCAAACTTATGTATTAGAGGACTTCGCACGTATGGTAACCCAACTGTCAATGCAGAATTAGGGTATTTGTTGGGTGAGGCCCTTACTTTAAGAGCCGTTTATTATGCAGATTTATTAAAAGCTTGGGGCGATGTTCCTGCTCGTTTTGAACCTATTGATGGCAACACCATATTTGTACCTAAGACAAATAGAGACATTATTTACAAACAACTAATTCAGGATTTGGAAGAAGCTGCAACTTTAGTACCATGGCCTAATGAAATTGCCAAAACAACTAGCGTTGAACGCGTGAATAAAGCATTTGTAAAGGGTCTTCGTGCACGTTTAGCATTAGCCGCAAGCGGCTTTCAACAATATCCTGATGGTATCAGAAGAAGTAACGATCCAGATCTATCTGTTGCGAATATGTATGCTATAGCTTTAAACGAATGTAGATCAGTTATTCAAAGTGGAACAGCTAATCTTGAACCATCTTTTGAAACATTATGGAGAAAGTACAATCAAGATAATACTGTAGCAGGTGGTGAGTCTTTGTGGGAAATTCCATTTGGAGACGGTAGAGGTAGAATGCTGTTTACATTTGCAGTTCGTCATGCAACAAATAACCAACACCATGCTAATGGAAGCAATAGAGGAGGTCAAGCAGGTCCTCCACCGAATATTTTTTACGATTATGATCAATTGGATACTCGTAGAGATGTGACTTGTGTTCCATATAGATATGGCCCAGCCGTTAATGGTTTTGCCAGACAACAATTAGGAGCGTTTAACCTTTGGTATTTTGGTAAATACCGTTATGAGTGGATGACTCGTTTTGTTAATTCTCCTAATGATGATGGGGTGAATAAAATGTATATGCGTTATGCTGAAATATTATTAATGGCTGCAGAAACAGCCAACGAACTGGAAGGGCCGGGTGCTGCTGCGGTTTATTTAAAAGAATTGAGATACAGAGCTTTTAAACCGG
>JAUXNR010000756.1 GCA_030682755.1 Flavobacterium sp. | reverse complement strand
ATCCATCAGCAATTTCAACTGTGCTACTTCATTATCATCAATTGAAATAAAAATTACTCCAGTGTCTTTTAATAAATTCTTTGCCAGTCGTAATCTTTTCTCCATAAAAGAAAGCCATTTGGAGTGGCGGTAAGCGTCCTCTCTATCAACATAACGGTCATTGAAAATAAAATCCTTGTTGCCAGTATTATATGGCGGATCAATATAAATGACATCAACTTTTTTTGCGTGGGTATAATTCAAAACAGAAAGGGCGTGGTAATTGTCGCCTTCAATCAATAAATTTACCGGCTTGTCTTTGTCGGTGATTATTTCTTTATTCTTTACCTCTTTCAGCACCGGCAATTTTCCCCCTCCTTCGCTAAAGCTACGGAGGGCAGGTTTGCACATCTCAACCACTTCTTCGGGCTTTTCTTCCCAAACCAAGCCGTATTTTTTTCTTTTCTTCAACTCCTTTTTCAGCCGCTCAATTTCAGCGTTTAATTTTTCAACTTCTAATTTTTTATTATCTTTCGCCATAGTTTTAAATTATCCCTTTATTTTTGAAACTAAAGAAGCTGTCTTTAGCTACAATAATGTGGTCAAATACTTCTATGCCTAAAATTTTACCTGACTCTACTAATTTTTTGGTTAATAATAAATCGTCTTCCGATGGTTCAGGGTCGCCTGACGGGTGATTATGAGCGAACACAACCGAGGCGGCTTTGTTTTTAATGGCTTCCGCAAATACTTCGCGCGGGTGAACAACGCTCGCATTAAGACTGCCAACTGAAACTTCTGTGATTGAATGGCCTCTGCTATTAAGGGCGATGATATAAAAATGTTCCTTGTGATAGTCCATAAGTTTGCTTTTTATCAGCCGATAAGCCTTTTTCGGATCGGTAAGCTCTTTACTTTTGTAAGACGGGACTTGAGTGGAAATGCGACGGCTAATTTCAAATGTGGCTTTTATTTGCGCAGCTTTTGCCAAGCCAATCCCTCTAATTGAAGACAATTCCTCAATACTTGCT
>JAUXNR010000750.1 GCA_030682755.1 Flavobacterium sp. | reverse complement strand
CATGTGGTTGGTTGGCTCATCAAGAAGAATTAAATCCGGTTTCTTTAAAAGTATTTTGGCTAATTCAATTCGCATTCGCCAGCCCCCTGAAAATTCAGACGTTGGTCTATTAAAATCTTCTCTTTCAAAACCTAAACCTTTTAAGACTTTTTCAACTTCAGCTTCATAATTTACTTCTTCAATGGAATAAAATTTTTCGCTTAATTCTGAAACGCGTTCAATTAATTTCATGTAATCGTCACTTTCATAATCTGTCCGAATGGTCAATTGCTCATTCAAATGATCAATCTCTGCTTTCATGTCAAAAATTTCAGCATAAGCTTTTGACGCTTCTTCCATCACAGTGGCATCGTCTTTGGTTAATAAATGCTGTGGCAAATAAGCAATCACTGCTTCTTTTGGAGCAGAGATATTTCCGGATGAAGGCTTTGATTCTCCTGCAATAATTTTAAGAAGTGTTGATTTTCCGGCACCATTTTTACCCATTAAGGCAATTTTATCATTTTCATTGATTGCGAAAGAAACGTCGCTAAACAAAGTGGTTCCGCCAAAATGAACGGCAATATCGTTGACTGTAATCATTTTTAGATTGTTGGATTTTTAGATTATTCGATTTTTCGAATGCTCAAAATTTTAAGGTGCAAAGATAATCGATTTGTGGAATCTGAAAGTTTGAAAATGATAATTAGTAAGACAATTATTTTTGGTATTGATAAATTGCTTGAACTATTCTTGAAAAATAGACAATAAGTAAGCCAATGTAATCATAATCAAGCTCAAACCTCATTTTTTTATTTAATTTTACGGCCTCAATCAGCCCATTCAACCTATGCCATTAATTGATTACAGTTTTTTAGGAAAAATAATTCCGCAACAAAAACATAAAAAAAGTTATCAGAAAGCAAAACAGTCTTATTTGAATCGACTTCGGTTAGCGATGTCTTTTTTTTATTTTGGGATGGGATTTTGTTTTGCTTCATGGGCCAGTCGAATACCGGATATCAAATCTTTTTTAAGTTTGAGCGAAGGGGAATTGGGCACCGTTTTATTCGCTTTGCCTATTGGTCAACTTTCCGCCATGCCGTTTTCTGGTAAAATAGTTACTCGTTTTGGCAGTAGAAAAGTATTGCTTTTTGCATTACCTTTTTATGCATTCAGTTTAACAAATATTGGATTGGCGGAAGAAACTTGGCAATTGGCTTTGGGTTTATTTTTATTTGGCGTTTGTGGAAACTTCAGTAATATTTCAATCAATACGCAAGGCGTTTATACAGAACAGATTTTTAGAAAACCAATCATGGGTTCTTTCCACGGTTCGTGGAGTTTAGCCGGATTTTGTGGTGCTTTGGTTGGTTTGGTGATGATGGCTTTTAAGCTCACACCTCATCAACATTTTATCATTGTATTTGCCATTGTTG
>JAUXNR010000749.1 GCA_030682755.1 Flavobacterium sp. | reverse complement strand
CGACAACTAACTACTCTTTATTATATTGATTCATATTAAAAAAATTTGATTCTTACTAGAAAAATTGTTCGAATTAATAACTATCAATGTCATGAATACCAAAATTATCAATATGTTAATATATTATATTTTAACTAAATTAATTAAAATAATCATAGCACCTGTTAACACTTTAAAATTCTGTTGAAATGTGTTTCCTTGCAAAACTGTTTAAAGTGATCAAGAGTCATTGTTAAAACTATATTTTTTTATGCTCTATAATTAATCCACTTTCCGAAAAAGAAAATGTCCGCTCTTCAAAAATGGATTTCATTAGTAACCACACTTTGTCAACAATAGTATAGTTTAAATTACGATCATGATCGCTTTCAGTTAAATGACCGGTAAATAGTATTTCATCTAAATCTACTTTTTCTGCGGTTTGTCGATTCAACAACTTGCTACCCGGAATTTTATATTTTCCTGTTAACGACTTAGTTTTATCATTTGTACGATTTATTTCCTTTCTAAAATCATTCACGTAATCATAAAAGGCAACCTGATTTCCGTTCTTAAGTATAATCATAAAATCGAAATAATCGAATTCATGTTTAATTTCAATTTTCCTATTGTCACCAATGTCAATATTTGTTATTTCTGGCCGCGTCCTATGTATCTTAATGTTCAGATTGAGAGTTCCAATGTCAATTTTACGATTACTGTCCTGAAAGTCTTTCTCTTCGTATTCCTTAAGATGAACGATACCTATATTCTTATGCTTAGCAAATCTAATACCGTCACGTGTGAAACCGCTTTTCGAAACAATAATTCCTTTAATGATACCAGTATCTTCGAGTATCGCAACCAGCTTCATCACAACATCCTTGTTGACCTTCTCCTTCCTATATTTGCATTCTATAGCAGTTTCATAGGTTTTGCTGCCTTCTGTATGCGATGTAATAACATCTATTTGGTGACTTGCACCCGATTTACCTTTAACTTTACAAGTACTGCCATAACCTTTTATCGTAACACCGGACTGCC
>JAUXNR010000741.1 GCA_030682755.1 Flavobacterium sp. | reverse complement strand
TTCCATCGAGTTTGCCATTCCACATAATACAGAACCAATTAAGAACAATCCCATCGCAAAGGTATATACTTTTTTTCTTCCAAATAAATCCGAGACTTTCCCATAAATAGGCACGGTAGTTGTGGAGGCTAACATGTAAATTGAAAAAACCCAGCTGTAAATGGATAATCCCCCCAATTGGGCAACAATGGATGGCATTGCAGTAGCTACTACTGTTCCTTCCATAGAAGCCAAAAATAAGCTGAGCAAGATTCCTGCGGTGATTATGTTGATGCGTTTTTGTGACAAAGTTTAAAATTTCTCCAGGAATTAATAAATACGAAATAGCATTGTTTTTATTTGAAAGGGAAAATGTTGAACAGATGATTTATGATTTAGTAATTTTTAGATAATGGAAAATCAACCAGTAGAAAATAATATCAAATAATATCATCAAGGAATCAAAAATTCCGATATGGTTTTGAATCGAAACAAATACATCCAAAAGGATGACAATTAACAACAGATAAATATTTTTTTGTTTGTTTGCATTAAAGAACAACCCGGCCAATAAGAAAGCCACTGCAAGACCAAATTGACTAATAGTAAAAACCCAATATTCATTGGATTGAACAGAAACTAAATTGTCAGTTGAAAACATACCGCTAATACCAAGGATAACCCAGGCAGTAGCCTTTACAAATGATAATGAAAATATCCAATTTTCTTTCTTTTTTTTACATTCCACATCAATATTCTTTTTCAAATGTCCCTTATTATCTTGCGTAAAAAAAATTAATAAATCATCCTTGTTTATTCTACTGGTATCTCTTTATTCCAGATTTCAGAACGAAGTTTTGAGAACTTAATCAACATAATTCGGTATTTTTTCATCAAAGTCAGGGAGTTTTTGATTGGTATCACCAACATAAACACCTGCCAACCACCCACCTACTAATGCATTAACTTCACCAATCAATACATTTACCACCAGCCCAAATCCTTTACCTTTCATGATTTTTCCCACCAACCATCCAGCAATTACTCCAACACCGATCCAGCTAATAATTCCCGTCTTTTGCTCCAATTCTTGGTATATTCTAACATTTTTTCACGGGAGAAATGGTAACTAAGGAGTTGGCGGTATCTTTAACA
>JAUXNR010000740.1 GCA_030682755.1 Flavobacterium sp. | reverse complement strand
TTTCAGTTTCTCATACATGGCAGCGGCTTCAACATAGGCTTTTTGAGAGAACAATTCGTCGGCTTTTTTCAACGATGGTTTTTGTCCGAACATCGTGATGCTCAGCATAAATAAAAAAACAATATGTAGTTTACATTTCATCATAATCGTGCTTAGAAAAATCGTGGAGACTTGTCGTATCCCTTTTTATTTTTATTTCTGTTTAAATCAAACAGAAACATAATTTCATGTGAACCTGAATTGAACCTACCAAGGTTTGAAACCGTGTAATCATACGCATATCCAATTCGCAAGCCCGGTGTAACTCTAAAATTAACCAGTCCGCTTACGGAATCTTCAAAACGATAACCTGCTCCAATTTCGAGAACATCGTTAATTAAAAAATTAGTAGTCAAATCAATAGATGTTGGAGCACCTGAAGCCGATTTGGTCATAAAAGCCGGTTTGAATTTTAAATTTTCATTCAAATCAAATACATATCCTCCCGTGAAAAAATAATGAATGGCTTCCACTCCGGTTGCAATCACACCTTCTTGCCTTTCGAGGTGTTTTGTGGAAAGTAAATTTGGACTAGACAGTCCCAAATAATACTTATCTCCAAAATAAAAAGCACCCACACCCACGTTAGGAAACACTTTGCTCAGGTTATTACCAAAAGCCGGATCAGGCAATTCATCAGAATAAACAAATCCATTAAAATCTGTACTGAACAAGGAAACACCTCCTTTAATACCAAAAGATATTTTATTGGATTCATTCAAATCAATCACATAGGTAAAATCCATAAAAATATTGGTTTCTTTTACCACATCACCAATTTGGTCGTGTACCAGAGACCCACCTACTTCCACTTTTTTAGTTAAAGGAATGTGTGTGAAGAAAGTGCCCGTTGTTGGTCCACCTTCAGAACCCACCCATTGAGCCCGATACAATCCTCCAAAATTTATTACATCCGGATTCGCTGTAGCATAAGCCGGATTAATTACACTCATGTTGTACATATATTGTGTAAATTGAGGATCTTGTTGTGCCACACCCTTCACAAAGAAAAGACTGCACAAGATTGTTAGAAAAATATGTTTATTTCTATTTGTCATATCGTTTACCTACTTAAATAAAGGCGTCCTTGAATAGGTTTACGCAAACCATCATTAAAATTTAAAATAAAGAAATATACCCCCACCGGAACTTTTGATCCCGCGAGTTGCAAACCACTTTCTGCAAAGCCATCCCAATCGGGTTTTGAATTATTTCCTTTGTATAAAACGGTTCCATAACGGTTGTAAAACTCAATGGAGAAATTAGGATATAATGTTCTGATGTTTTTAATCACAAAGAAATCGTTAATACCATCCCCATTTGGTGAAAAACCATCAGGAATAATAATATCGGAACAATCTGTAATTTGAACGGTTACTTCCAAACGCACATCACTTTCACAACCGGAAGCAGCAACAACAGCTCCATAATAGGTTGCTCCATTAACTAACGGTGTGCTGTTATCCAGAGCTGTTCCGTTAATTGGCTGATCATACCATACAATAGGTTCCACTCCAATTACATTTGATGTCAAGCTAAATACCGTTGGGTTTTGATCTTCACAAAAAGCATTTCCTCCGTCTATTAGTACGGGAGTTTCTACTGAAGTAACGGTAAAAGCAACATCCGGAAAACTATTGCCGGATAATCCACAAATAGTTGCAGTATTTGAATTGATTGTTGTGATTGCTAACACATAATTTCCAGCTGTTGAGATTGCACTTGTTGGAATGATAAAACTTGTTCCTCCTGCTACAAACGAGACGGTAATTGTATTTGTAACCGTAACGGCTCCGGTCAAATTATAGGTAAGCGTATAGTCACCATCACTCAAGTTGAATGCATTAGTGATGGTTACTTGTCCTCCGTTTGACAAACAAGCATAATTCATCACAACAGTAGCATCCACTATGGACGGTAACGCAAATACTTCAAAGGAAACAGTGGCATCTTCGCTTAAATTCGTACAGGAATTTACCAGACTAATGCTGTTGTAAATCAAAATGGAATATACTCCTGGTGTTGGAATACTCGCTACCGCAATTACAAATTGCCCTACGCCATCTGTAATTGTAATGATTCCTGAAGACCCCAAATTAGGAACTGCATTTGGAATGTTATATAAAAACTCATACTCGCCATTTGGCAAACTTGTTGCTCCTGTAATTTGCACCAAGATATCAGACCCTATACAACTATCGACCACAGTCAAATTTGAATTTTGAAGGTCTGGTTTTGGTAAGACTTCAAATGTAATTACAACATCAGCTAAAAGGGTTGTACATGTGGTAGTGGTATTTTGAATTGAAATAAATGTCAGTTGCGTAATCCCTGCATTTGGAATGGAAGCCGCAGGAAGTTCAAAGGAAGCTTCACCATCGACTGACGTAAAATTAACTGTTGTTTCACTACCACTATTGGCTCCCGAAAGAATGTAGGCTACTTGATAGGACCCGTCTGGTAAATTAAAGAGAGTAACAGGCAATGGAACATCCTGACAAATTGGTGAGGTAAAATCAATATCGTCAATGGCGATAACCGGACTGGGAATAACCGTAAACTGAACGGTTTCCTCATCGCTACCACATAAATTTGATACGGTATACGTAAAGGTGTAATTACCTAAAGGAGCTAAAGTTGCGTCAAAAATATTGGAAACTACCGACGTATCAAGAGCGGTCCAAACGCCACCGGATTGTTGTGTTCCGTCTAATAAACTAAACAAATCAAAAGCTGCATTTGAATTACAAACCTCTTGACTTCCTGTAAATTGTCCCGCATTTGGTGTTGGTAAAATTGCAACAGTAACAGTAGCACTTTGGTTAGAACAAGGTGGTATGCCAATTATACTGTACGTATAAACTCCGGCAGGATCAACAGCAGGATTGAATAAACCTGTGCCACTTGCTAATGCCGGAGACCATGTTCCACCTGCATCTGGGTTATTTCCTAAAATTGTAAACAAATCAACAGCCGGAGAAGAAAGACATAATTCAACATTTCCATCTGTACCTGCATTTGTATCCGGATTTGTGGTTACTGTTACAGTTGCCGTTCCGTTTTCACACGGTGGTGTTCCCATAACGGTGTAGGTATACACACCTGCAGGATCAACCGCAGGATTGAAAACTCCTGTGCCACTTGCTAATGCAGGCGACCAAGTTCCGCCCGTTTGAGGACTTCCTCCTAAAAATGTAAACAAATCGACACTATCCAAAGAACATAAATTCGCTGAGCCATTTGTTCCTGCAATAGGTTGCGGGTTTAGGGCTACAGTTATATTCGCACTTGTATTTGGACAGGGTGCGATTCCGGTAACGGTATAGGTATAAACTCCCGCAGGATCAACGGCAGGGTTGAATAAACCAGTGCCACTAGCTAATGCCGGAGACCATGTTCCGCCTGTATCGGGGTTGTTTCCAAGTAAGGTGAATAAATCTAT
>JAUXNR010000739.1 GCA_030682755.1 Flavobacterium sp. | reverse complement strand
TAACAGGACAAACACCTGGTAGTGTTTTATATGTTGCAGTTTGGAAATATGGAGTAGCAGCACCAACAACTACAAATAGTAATTTCTTAGTGTCTGCTTATGATGCTGATTTAAGTGTTGGTGGATTTGATAGTTCTAAATTTACTTATTATCCTAACCCAGTTCAAGATGTGTTGACATTGAATTACTCACAAACAATTAGAGAAGTAACTGTGTTTAATATGTTAGGACAGCATGTAATTACAAAACAAAATAATGACGTTCAAGCTCAAGTTTCCTTGAGTAACTTACCAAATGGGACTTATTTGGTGAGAGTTGTTTCAGAAGATGAGAGTCATATAGTTAAAGTAATAAAAAATTAAAAAATTTATTTAAATTTATTAAAAACCGCTTGAGAAATCAGGCGGTTTTTTTTGTAACAAAAATCAACTAAAATGTTGAATTTTTTCGCAAGTTGATTTGTTTATTTTCTTACATTAGCATTCTAACACAAACTAAATATTTTATGAAAAAAATTACATTTTTTAAGGTAAAAAGGTGGTATTTACTCTTTTTATTCGCAAGTATTTCTTATTTTTCCAATGGACAATGTGTAAATACTATTCCGTATTTAACTGTAACTTCTGATAATTCCGGAAATGTACAGAACATTTCAACTTGTACTTATTCTACAGAATATAATACAATTGAAGGATTAGTATTGGGTGAAAATTACATTTTTTCCGCTACAGAGGGTGATGTTGAGAAATATGTTTCCATTACAAATGAGGACAATGTTTCTATTGCACATGGACCTTCACCCCTTGTTGTGAATGGAATTACTTCAACAACCGTTCGTTTGCATGTAACAAACAGTGCTTCTTGTGATGGAGGAAGTATTTGTCATGTTACAAGTATTCAACTGTTAGCAGATTGTCCAGCTCCCGTTTCATTAGGCGTTGTGGGATTGACAACTACTGAGGCCACTTTGTTTTGGACACCAATTGGTACAGAAACTGCATGGGATTTGCAATATGGACTAACAGGTTTTGCATTAGGTACTGGAGCATCTCAAAATAATTTAGCTGCAGCCAATTTTAATGCAATTAATTTATTGCCGGGAACAACGTATCAGTTTTACGTTCGAGCAAAATGTGCTACAGAGGATAGTTTATGGGCAGGACCATTCAGTTTTACAACAGTTTGTTTGCCTGTAACTGATTTTGCTGAAAATTTTGATAGTTATCAAGGAGGTTTTAACAGTCAGTTGCCTAACTGTTGGGAAAAGGGTGGAAATGGAACAATTTATTTAGAGAGCTTCGGGGTTAGCACGCCATTTTCTGCACCAAATGCAATATATATGTATTCTAGTGATTTTGATGGGCAACCATTTATTTCATATGCGTTAATGCCATTAACTTCAAACTTACAAGCCAATACTCACAGATTAAGATTTAAAGCTTACAGCACTACTGGAATAGATAGA
>JAUXNR010000723.1 GCA_030682755.1 Flavobacterium sp. | reverse complement strand
ATAAAAAAAACAGCAGCCGTTTCTCCGACTGCTGTTTTTTTTAGTTTTGAGTTAAAAACGAATAAATTTGATCTTTTAAAAATACTCTGTCTTTTCTTTTGTGTGTCAATTCATCGTTTGTAAGAGGAATTTCACCTTTTTCAATTTCAAATATTTCTTCGTCTAAAGTATTGTATGAGGATAGTAATACTTGAAATTCTTCATTGTGGTGATACAACTCTTTGATTTTGTCTAAATGTTCCGGAAACTCCTGAATTATTGGATGTTTACTAATCATGATAAGAAATTTTTAATTAGTTTGTATTTGATTTTCAAGTACTAATTTACTAAAGGTTTTTCTTTTTCAGTATGATAATTGTCATTTTTTGAGTTTACAATTTACATTTATAACTATATCAATTTACCAATTTTACTTCCAAAATTAGACACTAAAACGTTTTCTTTTTCTTAATTTTACATTACTCAAATACATATTATGAATCAAAAGTATAAGGTTAAGGTTAATTCAAGTTTACATTTTGAATTGACAGCAAAAGAAACTTTAAATATTGATAGTGTTGTTTCATCAACTGCGATGCACTTATTAAAGGATTCCACCTCTTATCATGTTGAAATCAGTAAATCCAATTTTTTCAAAAGAGAATATACCGTGATTGTAAATGGCACATCCTATGAAGTTGCTATTGAAAATGAATTGGATCAATTGATTTCAGAAATGGGATTTGCATCACAAACTTCCAAACAGATAAATATTTTAAAGGCTCCAATGCCCGGATTGATTTTAGAGATTCATGTTGAAAAAGGTCAGGAAGTGAAGGAAAATGAATCGTTATTGATTTTAGAAGCCATGAAAATGGAGAACAATTTTCTTTCGCCACGTTCAGGAATTATTAAATATATAGCGGTCTCAAAAGGCGATAGTGTTGATAAAGGACAAGTATTGATTGAGTTTGAATAAAATATTTAGATTAGAACCAATGAGAGATTGGCAGGTTCAAAAATTAGCATTCAATTTTAACGTAGTAAAACTATGAAAGAAATAAAAAAGATATTGATAGCAAATCGTGGTGAAATTGCACTTCGGGTGATGAAAACAGCTCGAAAAATGGGAATAAAAACGGTTGCTGTTTATTCAGTTGTAGATAGAAATGCACCTCATGTTATGTTTGCTGATGAAGCGGTTTGCATTGGCGAAGCTCCTTCAAATCAGTCGTATTTATTAGGTAGTAAGATTATTGAGGTTGCCAAATCTTTAGGAGTTGATGCCATTCATCCCGGATATGGATTTTTAAGTGAGAATGCCACTTTTGCAGAAGAAGCTGAGAAAAATAATATCATTTTCATTGGTCCAAAGTCAAAAGCTATTCAGATAATGGGAAGTAAATTAGCCGCAAAAGAAGCAGTTAAAAAGTATGATATACCGATGGTTCCCGGTTATGATAAGGCCATTACTGACCTGCAAAAAGCTAAAGAAATTGCAACGTCAATTGGTTTTCCCATTTTGATAAAAGCATCTGCCGGAGGTGGCGGAAAAGGCATGCGGGTTGTTGATAATGAAGAAGAATTTGAGTCTCAAATGAACAGAGCAATTAGTGAAGCAGTTTCTGCTTTTGGTGATGGTTCAGTGTTTATTGAAAAATATGTGGCCTCTCCACGTCATATTGAAATACAAGTTATGGCTGATGCTCACGGGAATATTTTGTATTTATTTGAAAGAGAATGCAGTATTCAAAGACGTCATCAAAAAGTGGTTGAAGAAGCTCCTTCAGCTGTTTTAACACCGGAATTACGAAAGCAAATGGGAGAAGCAGCGGTTTTGGTTGCCAAATCATGTGATTATCTAGGTGCCGGAACAGTTGAATTTTTGTTGGATGAAAATTTGAATTTCTACTTTTTAGAGATGAATACCCGTCTGCAAGTTGAACACCCTGTAACCGAAATTATCACAGGAGTAGATTTGGTTGAAATGCAAATTCGAGTAGCAAGAGGAGAAGCATTACCTTTAAAACAAAAAGATTTACAAATCAATGGTCATGCCTTGGAATTGCGTGTTTATGCTGAAGACCCTTTGAATGATTTTTTACCCAGTGTTGGAAATTTAGAAGTTTATCAATTACCTTCCGGAGAAGGAATTCGGGTAGATAATGGATTTATTGAAGGTATGGATGTTCCTATTTATTACGATCCGATGCTGGCTAAACTCATAACATTCGGAAAAACAAGAGAAGAAGCTATTCAAAGAATGATTGAAGCCATTGATCAGTATAAAGTAAAAGGTATCAGTACTACATTACCTTTCGGAAAATTTGTATGTAAGCATGAAGCTTTTAAGAGTGGAAATTTTGATACTCATTTTGTAAAGAATTTTTATGATTCTGAAATAATTAAAGCTGAAACGCAACAAGAAGCTGAGATTGCGGCTCAAGTTGCTCTAAAAATGTATTTAAACGATCAAAAAATTCTCAAATTACCCATTGTATAACTTATGAAAGATAAAATAAAAGCATTAGAAGATAAAATACAACTTGCCTATAAAGGTGGTGGCGAAAAAAGAATTGCGACCCAACATGCAAAGAAGAAATTAACAGCTCGCGAGCGTGTGAATTATTTGTTGGATGAGGGTTCTTTTGAAGAGATTGGCTTGTTGGTTACTCACAGAACTACTGATTTTGGTATGAGTAATGAGGTTTATTATGGTGATGGAGTAATTACGGGTTATGGAACAATTCATTCCCGTTTGGTGTATGTTTTTGCACAAGATTTTACAGTTTTTGGTGGAGCTTTGTCTGAAACCCATGCTGAAAAAATATGTAAAATAATGGATATGGCTCTTAAAAACGGAGCCCCATTAATTGGTTTGAATGATTCGGGAGGAGCTCGAATTCAAGAAGGTGTTAGATCACTTGCCGGTTATGCGGATATCTTTTACAGAAACGTTCAAGTGAGTGGGGTTATACCACAGATTTCTGCCATCATGGGACCTTGTGCCGGTGGTGCGGTTTATTCTCCTGCAATGACTGATTTTACAATGATGGTTGAAAATACGAGCTATATGTTTGTTACCGGACCAAGCGTTGTGAAAACGGTTACAAATGAAGAAGTAACTTCTGAAGAATTAGGCGGTGCGAGTACGCATTCTACAAAATCAGGTGTTGCACATATTACTTCAGCAAATGATGTGGAGTGTTTGAACGATATTAAAAAACTATTGCATTACCTTCCTCAAAATAATCAACAGAAAGCACCGAATATTGCTTATGAATTAGGAGATGAACTCAGAGAGGAATTGAAAAATGTTATTCCGGATCATCCTAACAAACCTTATGATATGCATTTGGTTATCAAAGGAATAATTGATGAAGACAGTTTTTATGAAATCCATAAAAATTTTGCAGAAAACAATATTGTTGGTTTTGCGAGGTTAGGAGGGAAGTCAATAGGGATTATTGCGAATCAACCACTGTTTCTTGCAGGAGTATTGGATGTTAACAGTTCTATCAAGGCAGCACGTTTTACCCGTTTTTGCGATTGTTTTAATATTCCGTTACTGGTGTTGGTTGACGTTCCGGGTTTTCTACCGGGAACGGATCAGGAGTGGCATGGAATTATCACACATGGGGCAAAACTTTTATATGCTTTAAGCGAAGCAACTGTTCCTAGAGTTACTGTGATTACCAGAAAGGCTTATGGCGGAGCTTATGATGTGATGAATTCCAAACACATTGGTGCCGATATGAATTTCGCTTGGCCCTCAGCAGAAATTGCAGTAATGGGAGCAAAAGGAGCCAGTGAGATTATTTTCAAAAAAGAGATTGCTGAGGCAGAGAACCCTGCTGCAAAATTGATAGAAAAAGAATCAGAATATGCTGAAAAGTTTGCCACGCCTTATTTAGCAGCTCAACGAGGTTTTATTGATGAGGTAATACTTCCTGAGGAAACCCGACGAAAATTAATAAAAGCATTTAAAATGTTAGAAAATAAAGAAGTGGTTTTGCCAAAAAGAAAGCATGGAAATATTCCCCTTTAATGGAAATTAGATTTATTGGTCTTTATTCTTTTTGTCTTTCTTGCTTTTTTTCTCATTCTTTTTTTGAAGTAAATCAAATTTTTGCTTTTGTTCGTCATTAAGTAATAACGATATGTCAGCAACAAGCTTTTCGTGAAGAAGTTTTATTTTTTCAATTTTTTCGTCTTTGTGACTATTAACTTCAAGAACTTTGTCAACTTCTTTTTGGTTGTTTTCTAGATGAGATTTCACCGCAGCAACTTGAAAAGCATCCAAGTTCAATTCCTCTTTCAGGTAATTGGCAGAATATTCGTTTGGATCAACTTTAGCTTTATTAGGAGGAGGTGTTTTTGAATTAGGAATCATTCTGTTTACCTGAGCAGTAGATTGAAGTGCTATTAAAAGTAAAAAAGATAAGACTATTTTATGCATTGTGTTTCTTTTAAAAGTTATTAAACAGGCTCACCGTATAAATCAAATTCAGTAGCGTCAATTATTTTTACGTTTGTAAAGTCGCCTACTTTTACATAAAACTTTGCGGCGTCAATTAAAACTTCATTGTCCACATCAGGACTGTCAAATTCAGTTCTTCCCACAAAGTGCTGGCCTTCTTTTCTATCAATAATACATTTGAAAGTTTTACCAATTTTTTCTTGGTTTAAATCCCAAGAAATTTGAGATTGAATATCCATTATTTCTGCTGCACGTTGTTGTTTTACTTCAAAGGGGACATCATCTTCAAGCAAATAGGCGTGGGTGTTTTCTTCATGAGAATAAGCAAAACAACCCAAACGTTCAAAACGCATTTCTTGAACCCAATCTTTTAAAATTTGAAAATCTTGTTCTGTTTCCCCCGGATATCCAACAATTAAAGTTGTTCTGATTGTTATGCCCGGAACAGCTTTTCTGAATTCTTTTAACAGATTGGTTGTTTTTTCCTGTGTGGTTCCTCTTCGCATTGATTTTAAAACTGAATCTGAAATGTGTTGTAACGGAATGTCAATATAATTACAGATTTTAGGCTCGCGTTTCATTAATTCCAACACATCCATTGGGAAGCCCGTAGGAAAAGCATAATGTAATCTAATCCATTCAATGTCTTCTATTTTGGCTAAATTTTCAAGAAGTTCTGCTAAATTTCTTTTTTTATATAAATCAAGACCATAATAGGTTAAGTCTTGGGCAATTAAGATTAATTCTTTCACGCCGTTTTTAGCTAGTTTTTCTGCTTCGTTTACCAGTTTTTCGATGGGTTGAGAAACATGTTTTCCTCTCATTAACGGAATAGCACAAAAACTACATGGGCGATCACAACCTTCTGCTATTTTCAGGTAGGCATAATTTTTTGGGGTAGTTGTTAATCTTTCACCTAATAATTCGTGTTTGTAATCTGCTCCTAGAGCTTTTAGCAATAACGGCAAATCCGAAGTTCCAAAATACTTATCAACATTAGGAATTTCTTTTTCTAGATCGGGCTTGTAACGTTCCGATAAACATCCGGTTACAAAAACTTTGTCAACTAATCCTTGTTCTTTTTTGTCAACATA
>JAUXNR010000722.1 GCA_030682755.1 Flavobacterium sp. | reverse complement strand
CATCAAGAGAAAAATACATCACGGCCCAACAAAAGGCGGAGCAACAGAAATTGCTAAATATACCAATTGGTACGAAAAAACGAAAGAATTGTATGTGGCTACTTTTAAGACAGAAGCCCCAAAAGATATTTGGCCCACGAGTGAAATTAGATTTTCTGAAATTGAATTTGAGCGAGTCAACCGAAAAAGAAATTGGATTATTAAAAAACCTTTTTAATGCAGTACTTATCCCAACTAACACCCGCTGAAGTTTATATTTTAACGGATGAAAACGCAACGCATCGAGAGTACTTAAAAATAACTTTTATCGATTTGCTTTTCAAACAAGTTTTAAAAACTTTTGAAGTAGAGCGGCAGCCGCATATTTCTCATAAGGTTAGAATTTATACCTATGTTACAAGCGGACCGAATTTCAAAAATTATAATTTCAAAAATCATGAAAAATTCTTTTTAGATACCTTCAGACAGGATGATTCAATAGAAATTCTTTTTAGGAATCTGGTAAAAATTGGTTATCAGAAATCGAGAACGTTAGCTGTTTTCAAAAATGAACTTATCAAGACGCCCATTTTACAAAAGTGCTTTTCACAAAATATTTTACAGAAAATATTTTACAGGTATCGTCTTACCGAATATGGAAAAGAATTAAAACGAAAGGTAGAGAAAGAGATTCAGAGTCTGAATTCAAAATTTACAAGCTTAGACACTATTGATAATCAGGAAGCACTAGCACTTATAAAAGTAATAGGTGGAAATATCTTTCTTTTAGAATACATTACCTACGATCTTTTAGACCAAATTGATTCTGATTTGGTTAAACAAATGAACCGAAAAGAAACCAATTCAAACGGAAGTGGCTGTTCGGGTTGTGGGTGGAATTTTGATTCGTATTCTTCAAATTTCGATAGTGGTTGCAGCAGCAGCAGTGGCTCCGGGGGTGGCAGTGGATGTTCCGCTTGCGGTGGTTGTGGCGGTGGTTGTGGCGGTTGTGGTGGCTGCGGTTAACTAAGATAATTAGTTATCTACTTCTCCCTAAAAAAAATATTCAAATAATAAAGATTAAAATCATCAGAATTAGCGACAACAATGTCCATCCAGCCGTCGCCATTTATATCGCCAACGGTTACGCCATAGGTTAGGGAGGCTCTATCGGTTAGGTTAATTTCTTCAAAATTAGTTCCGTCACGATTTATAAAAACGGTATTAGGTTTTCCGTAATTGCCGGTCACGATATCCATCAAACCATCTTTATTAAAATCGGCTAGGGCTATGCTGTAAGTGTCTGTATCGTCTCCACCAAAAGAGCGTGTTTCGGTGAAGGTGAAATTTTTATTTCCAAAGTAGATGATATTGGCACCATTGATATTTCCGGTAACAATGTCCAACATTCCGTCGTTGTTCATGTCGGCAACGGCTACCGAACGGGTTTCAAATGTTCCGGTTCCAAAATCAAGTTTTTTTTCAAATTGACGTTCGCCTATATTGAGGTAGATTTCATTCGGAATATTGTCTCTGTTGGCCAAAACCAAATCGGGGAGACCATCACCATTTAAATCGTGTATGGCAATGTCAATTGTTGAATTTTTTGTAGTTTGCAATTTTACACAATCAAAATCCAGTTTTCCATTATTGTAGCAAATAATGTTCTGCTGATTTCTATTGGTGATAATAAAATCGATGAATCCGTTATTGTCAAGGTCGCCCAACGCAACGTTTCGGGCATTAGAAACTTCACCAACTTCAGCATGAAATGTAAAATTTCCGGAGCCATCGTTGATGTAAATTTTATGTGGTGCGTTATCGTTTATTTCTAAAATGTCTAAATGGCCGTCGTTATTTAAATCCACTAATTCAGCCGCATAACTCGTTGAGCTGAGGTTATCCAATGGCTTCATCGAGTTAAAACCTTTACCGGAATTGTAGAATATGTAATTTGTTTCAGGCCAATGTCGTCCATTTGCCACTACCGCATCCAACTTTCCGTCCTTGTTAATATCACCCAGACTAATGGATGCCGTTCGATGTTTTTGTAAGCCAAAACTAAATCGAGGTTCATCCGCATTCATATCATTCATCGAATAAAAACCACGGTCTTGAGCAAAGGGCAGTAGAGAATTGAAGAAAAAGAAAAGGTAAATGAGTTTTTTCATGGTTGGGTTTTTGAGAGGTTGTGGTTGCTAACTTACATTACAAAATTACTATAGAACTGCATTTTCATTAGCTGTATATTAAATTATTCTACTCTTTTTAATGCAAGATATTGAATTAATTAGAGATATGTGATTTCATTTCATGACAAAAAATGTAAATTTAAAAAAAGGTTTTTTTGTTTCGTTTTTTGTATTTTCGAATATATAATAAATACAACAACACATATGCTTACAGCAATCCACCCTAAATTACCAATGCGTAATAAAACCATCACCATAAGGTATTATACAGAAAAGTTAGGTTTCAAGATCTTCGGAAGTCCCGATTATCCCGAGTATTTGATGGTTGAAAAGGATAACATTCAACTGCATTTTTTTCTGTTTGCAGATCTTGATGTTGAACAAAATTACGGTCAGGTTTACATTCGGGTGAATCGCATTGACAATTATTACCAAACCTTATTGGATGCTAAAGTGCGAATTCATCCAAATGGATTTTTGGAAGCTAAACCTTGGGGACAACGGGAGTTTTCGTTGGTGGATCCGGATGGAAATTTGTTGACGTTTGGGGAGAGTATCTAATTCCTATTTAAATGCTACTCATTATAGATTTCAAAAAATAGTTCATGAACAAATACCTTGTTTTTTTACTCCTTCTACTAGTTTCCTGTCAATCCAAAATTGACAAGAGTACCTTAGTTGGCATTCAACCTTACAACGATTTTCCGAAGGACAAAACCGACACCATTGCAAAAGTGATTAGTGAATTTTACGAATTGAAAACGGTGATATTACCGGAAATACAGTTACCAAAAAATGCGTTTATTCAAGTGAAATCAGCACGATACAGAGCTGACAGTTTGATTAAAATACAAAGGCGATCAAAAGTGGATTCGTTGGATTTTATTTTGGGATTGACCCATCAAGATATTTCGGTTACAAAAAAAGGCAGTGACGGGAAGGTAAAAGCTCCTGCTTCCAAGTACACCGATTGGGGTATTATGGGTTTGGCTTATTGTCCGGGAAACAGTTGTATTGTTTCCACATTTCGCATCAAACATCCTGATAAAGAGAAGCATTTTTCACGCTTAAAGAAAGTGGCCGTTCATGAATTCGGTCATAATTTAGGCTTGCCGCACTGTCCTGACAAATCTTGTGTGATGACAGATGCTGTTGAAAGTGTGGCAACAATTGACAACGCTCAGTTGGCTTTGTGTAAAAGTTGTGCTTCTAAATTAAAATAAAAAAAGGACACGTTTCCATGTCCTTTGTAGTAAGCTTATTTTTGTTTAATTCAATGTAAACTCCACAGATATTGCCGTATCCAATAATTTTGATATCGGGCAGTTCAATTCTGCGTCTTTTACCAGTTCTGCAAATTTTGCTTCAGAGATGTCTGCCACAGTGGCTTTTAACACCAAATGTGATTTGGTTACGGCACCATTTTCAAACGTTACTTGTCCTTCAGTTTGTAATTCTTCGGGTGGGAAACCCGCTTCGGTTAAATTGAAACTCAACTTCATGGTGAAACAACCGGCATGAGCGGCTGCAATCAATTCTTCAGGATTGGTTCCGATACCTTCTTCAAATCGAGATCCAAACGAATATTGGGTTTTGTTTAAAACAGTGCTTTGTGTGGTCAAATGGCCTTTGCCTTCTTTACCTGTGCCGTTCCATACGGCTGTTGCTTTTCTTTTCATCTTTAGTTGTATTTGGTGATAGCCAAATTTAAAAAAAGATAATTTGATTTATGGTAAGATTATCTTAAATGATTGTTACCAAGTGTTGTTTTTAGTTTACTGCTTTACCCGATTTTTTTTAGCCACGGATTCACAGATTAAAAGAGATTTTGAAAGCTTTGAATCCATGGCAATTTTACTATTTTTTTAATCCAACCCTGCAGGCTTTAATCTTACTAAACCAAAACTATGGACTTCAAGTCTAGAATGGTTTATTAGTTTTTGCGACTACTTTTACATCATTTTGCTTTATCATAGAGAGCCGTTAAACCCACAGTTAAAAATTCTTTCAAAATTCTTGTGGTCTCTTTTTTATACAATGCCCCATCACAAGTAACGGAATGAGATGCAGCCATGGATTTATCTGTTGTTACATAGACATAATTGGCCCAATTTGGAATATTCGTAGCTTGTGCTTGTGTAGTTTCGCTGAATTTTTCATCGTTAAAAACCGGAGCTTCAATGGGAATACTTTTCTTTAATACGTTTTCAATAACGGCAGTTGCGGCTGTCATGGTTTTTCCATAACTGAAACTTACTTTGGAGATATCCATGGAAGGACCCGGTGTAACATCAACTTTAAAATTTACTTTCCCTTTTACATTAGATATTTTAAGCAATTCAGAACGAAATACTTTCATGTCAATAAAATCAAATGTAAACGAAACATTTGCAATAATGGCATCATCCAATTCTTTTGAAAGTGCCGGTGAACGATCAAACACTGTTGTTTTCTCTTTTCCTGATTTCTTTTCACCGGGAACAAAGTAATCAAACCCCGCAGGGGTAACCCTTACAAATCCTGTTGCCTCGGCACTGCTCAATTCGCCTCCCGATTTTCTTGTCCAACTGCTGTAAAGATTCGTTTTTGCAGCAACATCAGGTGAAACAATTTCAAAACCTTTGCTGATTAAATCATTTTTAAAATACTCGTATGCCTGATTGGTGATTTCTAAAAAATCATCACTGTCCACGCCATACAAGGCAACACCCATGGCTGTTTTGGTGCTGGAATGAACCCTGCCAAAACTTTCGCCGCCGGTAGTAGCCGCTTCGGCACTTCCAAATACTTCAAAATAAACGTTGAAACTATTGATGAAGACCTTTTTAGGAGCACTTTTAAATTTAGCTTGATTAAATCCTTTTCCGCCTCCGGTCTCTTTATCCGTGATTGTTTGCGAAAAGCCGTTAAATGATAGTGTAAAAGTGAACAATAACAATGCGATTGTGTAGCTAGTTTTTTTCATGTAACTCAAATTTAATTTTCTTACTCGTCTGGCTTTTCAGTAACGCCTCGTTTTTATTGTGGTCTCTGAACTCCACGTTTAAAGTTTTATTTCTGTAGTTTCAGATAGTTGAAACCAAAGAACTTGTTTTAATGTTTCACAATCTTACCTGTTTTTAAGATTTTAAAATTGTTACTGATTTGATAGTAATACAGTCCTGAAGGCAATTCTTTTAAGTCAACAATCATTTCAGAAGGTTCAACAGCAACTTGTTTTACAGATTGTCCTATACTGTTTAAGATATTCATATGTATTGTATCAGTCATGAAGCCTTCCACAGTAGCAATAGTAACATACTGTGTTGTGGGATTTGGAAAAATGTTAAATAATTCATTGCTTTTACCATTATTATCCAGAGATAATGAACCAGCAACGGTTTTAATAATTTTACCGGTGTTACCTGGTATGAAACCAATGTCGTTAAATGCTTCAACTCTTCGCAATGAACCTGTTGAACCCGATACAGTGCTTTGTGTCCAAGTGACACCATCACCGGAATAATACACTTTAAATCCTGAACTAACAACCCAATGGTTTAGTAGGTACCGAATACTAAAAAAGGTATTGTTCGTGCCCATTGGAGTGCTGAATGTCCAAGTAACACCATTTACAGATTTGCCAATTATACCATTATTACCCGATAAAATAAAATTGCCGTCATGAAAATCAACAGCATAAAACATGTCAAGGTTATCGGCTACAGAAAATACATTAGTCCACGTAACACCGTTTGTTGAAGTATATAAGATCCCTTTTCCGGATTGTCTTCCTACCAGCACATAAATAGAATTCCCATATTCTAAATCAAGAAAATCTGCACCACTCATAGGGTTTGTCCATGTTAATCCATCAATTGAAGTTGCAAAGTTTCCTTCGCCACCTTGAAAATAAAGTGTGTTTACTTTTTTCAAATTTCGGGCTGTAAATACTAAATGAAATGATTCATATTCCCATGATTCTAAATTGGTAGAAGTATATACACTCCCGTTTGTAACTAATTTGAATTTATTGTCAAGGAAAACAATATCATCGGGAAATGATGTTGGCAAGGGCAGAGCAAAGTTGCTCAATGACCAGTTCACTCCATCGGTAGAGGTGAACAATGATTTTTGACCACCCGCATATCCTATAGCTGCATACGTGTTGTTGCCATAGGCAATTGCAATTATGTTAGGGATGTTTGATACTGCTCCGGGAGTAAGATTTATTTCCTCCCAATTGGCAACGGTTTGCTGGCAGGTTCCTAACATAGGATGCAAACAGAATAGTGACACTAACAACAAAGGGAAAATCAGTGCTTTTTGAGCAATTGTGAATAACGTAATTGTTTTTTCCATATGTACTGTTTTTTAAATTTCTACTCGTTACAAAACATTTTTTAGGTGATATGTTGTATTTTCTTCTTGTTTTAGAATTAACTTTTTTTTAAAATAAAGAATTCAAATAAGAACCGAAAACCAACTTTGTAAATTTTATAAATGATTGAAAATGAAACAATAGGGCATTTGCCTTATAAATGTTTTTGGAAGTGTAAGAGTGAAAAGTGTAGGTTTTTAAAAGAATAGAGTTACTATTTTTGATTGGTATTTTTAATAACAAAAAGCATCGGTTTATTGCCGATGCTTTTTTAGTTTTACTATAATAATTAACGTTATGATGAGTATAGGAATGGAAAACGCAAAATAAATCCCGTACGTTTTGAGCATTACAACACCGATGAATAGGAATAAGGAAAATGCGATGCTATAGAATTGTATCAATACTTCCCATTCAGCAATTCGCCACCAATACTTGATTTGGCCTCAATGCCTAATTTTTTCATCATTTCATAAGTGGTGCAAACCGCAGCAGAGGTAACAGGAATGCCACATTCCGCCTGAATTAAATCAATAGCTTCTAACGAAGGCATTTGCACACAAGCTGAAGCGACTAACACATCCACGTCCGTCAAATCCAATTGTTTGTAGATTTCCAATAAGTTCATTGGGTTTTGTGCTGCTACTTCTAAGTTGTCCGGAATTTCTAACGCAATGCTTTGTTTTACTTTAAACCCTTGGTGTTCGATGTAATCCACCACCATATCTGTTAAGGGACGCATGTACGGTGTAATGATTGATATTTGTTTGGCACCTAAAACCTTCAATCCATTAATCAAAGCTCCGGCAGAAGTCACAATAGGGGTAGGAAAGTCGTTTGCAATGGTTTCCTGATGCAGATTTACTTCGGAAACGCAATGATAACCACGTCCCATACTCATGATGGCGACCAAACAAGCATAGCCCATTACATCTACATGAGCATCCGATAACTCTTGTGCACATTTTAGACTCATGGCATCCATGGCTTCAAGTTCTTCTTTGGTTACTTTTTTCATTCGCATTCGGCTGGAATGAAACGTAAAACGTTCCGGTAAAATGGTTTCCCTACCTCTGAAAATCGCAGGGATTTCGGTTTCCATGGTGACATTGGAGGAGGGGACGATTTGGCCTATTCTAAATTTTTTCATATTTATTTTTTTAACCGCGAAGGGCACAAAGGTTTACGCAAAGTTCGCAGAGTTCTATTTAAGTTTGAATTGAAATATTATAATGAATTAAATAATTATAAACTTGCTTTTCTCCACTTATATAGAAGACATCGTTTTCTGTTGTCAATGTCGTTGATTCTAAATCCGGTAATATCTTCTAATTTATAAATTACTAACCCTAAATCTTCACCAATTTTGCCTACACATCTTAACACAAAATCCGTTTCAGTAACTTCTACTATAAATCCAGTGATATAGTCAGAATTATTTAATTCAACGCTTGAAACAATTTCAAAATTACCTTCTAATTTCTTTATAATTTCAAAATCCCAATCTTCATTTTCAGAAAAATTTAAATTTATTTTATCTTCTTTTTCTAATTCTTTAGAATAATCAATAACAATCTGCATTGCTTTTGTGTAATCATCATCAAAATCTACACTTTTAATATTTGCAATTTGTGCAATAATTATTCCATCTGGCTTTCCAAATTTTGTGTAATGTTGTATTTTTACTAAAGTTTCATTGTAATCAATAACATAACCACACCAAAAGCCATCATTATCATTATATTTCCAAAAGCATAAAAGTTCTTTATTTATTTTAGACCGTTCAAATATTTTATTAAATGTTTCCATATAAATCGTCTTTTAAAACTGTATTTTATTAATGACCGAAACTGAGACTGCCAATTATATTTCTTTCACAGTATTAATTATCGTTCCAATGCCTTCTACAGTTGCTTCTACTACATCGCCATCCCACATCCATTCTTGAGGATTTCTTCCGGCACCAACTCCCGCAGGTGTTCCCGTTGCGATAATGTCACCGGGTTCAAGGGTGAAAACGGTA
>JAUXNR010000720.1 GCA_030682755.1 Flavobacterium sp. | reverse complement strand
GCATTAGTTGGCTGAAGCCAACTAAAATAAATATGTTGTTGCTTTCAAGCATGTTGATAATAAATTATTGGGATCAATTTTAGTTGCTTTCAAGCAACTAAATGGTAAAATCAATTTCAGGCTTTAGCCACATTTGTTTATGAGTTGGGTAAGAATTTATGTTCACATGGTTTTCACTACTAAAAACAGAGAGCCTTTCTTGTATTCATTAGCTTTAAGGAAAAAAGTATTCAAACACATCAAAAAAAATGCAGAAGAAAAAGGAATTTGGTTGGATTGTGTCAATGGATATCATGATCATGTACATTGCCTTATTTCGCTTGGGAAGGAACAAAGTATTAGCAAAATTGCTCAATTAATTAAAGGAGAATCCTCATATTGGATTAATCAAAATAAGTTGAAAGAAGGACAATTTCTGTGGCAAGATGATTATTGGGCAATGGGAGTGGGTGAAAATGCCATCCAATCGGTCAGAAATTATATTCACAACCAAGAGGAACATCATTCAAAGGAATCATTTAGTGATGAAATAGATACATTTATGAAAAAATATGGCTGGACTTTTTTGAAAGTTGAGTGATATTTTATCTGTTAGAAATTTGTATAAAGCAACCAATCCATGAAGATTTTTATTACCGGTGCATCCGGTTTCATAGGGAAACACTTGGCTACTTACTTGGCTGAAAAAGGGAATGATGTTCGGGTTTTGTTAAGAGCCAGCGCTAATCAGACTGGTTTAAACATCCCAAATTGTACCATTTTTTATGGGGATGTATTGGATGTAGAATCCATACGAAATGCGATGGAAGATTGTGAATTGGTTTATCATTTAGCTGCATTTGCCAAAGTTTGGGATAAAGATCCTGCTAAACCCTACAACATAAATTACATCGGTACAAAAAACGTTTTAGACATTGCTGTAGAAACTAAAGCAAGAAAAGTGCTTGTAACCTCTACCGCAGGAGTTTTTCCTCCGGCAGTTGAGGCTTTAGTTAACGAAACTACTCCACGCATGCTTCATTTGCATACTGAATATGAGCGAACCAAACATCTTTCTGAGCAATTGGCATTGAGCTACCAGTCAAAAGGCTTGGAAGTAGTTTTGGCAAATCCATGCAAAGTATTCGGACCGGGTCCAATTGATGATAGTAACTCATCTACACTGATGATAAGAAATTACATCAACGGGAAATGGAAAATAATACCCGGCAATGGAAATGCTCCCGCCAACTACGTATATGTAGAGGATGTAGTAAAGGCGATGGAAATATTGATGAACGAAGCAAAATCCGGAGAGCAATACATTATAGGAGCGAATAATGCCACTTTCAATGAATTTTTCGGGAGTATTAGCAAACTGTCTGGAGTGAATAAAAAATTATTTAATCTACCTGTCTGGATAATAAAATTGGTGGCAGAAATTGAGTTAGCAAAAGCAAAATTATTTGGGATAAAACCACTGATCACGCCTGAATGGGTAAGAAAAATACCATATTCTTGGGCTAAAGACACCCAAAAAATCCGCACCTTTGCCAACTATCAACCTAAAACATTAGAAGAAGGTATACAATTAACCATCGATTGGTTAAAAGCAGAAAAGGAAATATGACTGAAAATTACACCCTGATAACAGGGGCCAGTTCTGGAATTGGTAAAGAGATAGC
>JAUXNR010000715.1 GCA_030682755.1 Flavobacterium sp. | reverse complement strand
TGGATTAGCATTGTTGTTCAGTTTGTTAATCACCGGAATTGGAACACTTGTTTTTTTATATACCTCTTATTATTTAAAAGGACACACGTATCTGGATCGTTTTTATGGCTATTTGTCCATTTTTATGGCGGCCATGTTGGGATTGGTATTGTCTGATAATTTGATTGGTATTTTTGTTTTTTGGGAGTTAACCAGCATCAGTTCTTTTTTTCTGATTGGATTTAATAACCATGACAAAGAATCAAGAACTTCAGCTTTACAAGCCCTGGCTGTTACGGGTTTTGGTGGTTTGTTTCTTTTGGGGGCCGCAATTGTATTTGGATATTTGGGAGGAACGTATTCCATTCAGGAGTTGTTGAACAGTGGCATTGATTTCACAGAAAGTCCGTTTTATATCTTATTATTAGTCTTTGTATTTGGTGCAGCTTTTACAAAATCAGCTCAATTTCCTTTTCATTTTTGGTTACCGGGAGCCATGAAAGCTCCAACACCTGTTTCCACCTATTTGCATTCTGCTACGATGGTAAAAGCAGGTATTTATTTGTTGTTGCGTTTTACACCTGTTTTAGGAAATCATGAATTTTGGAATACCACATTGTTTACCGTTGGAGCTGTAACGATGCTTTATGCTGCATTTCATACTTTATTCAGAACAGATTTGAAAGGAATATTAGCGTATTCTACCATTTCAGTATTGGGAATTTTAGTGTTTTTAATAGGCATTGGCACCACAACCGCTTTGCATGCTGCCGTTGTTTTTATTGTTGTTCATGCCTTATATAAAGCCGCACTTTTCCTTATTACGGGTATAATTGATCATGAAACGGGGACTAGAAACATTACAAAGTTAAGCGGCTTAAAAGCGGTTTTGTTTCCGGTAGCCATCGCAGGATTTTTAGCGATGCTTTCCAACGCGGGTATGATTCCGAGTTTTGGATTTATTGGTAAAGATTTGATTTATGAAGCAACACTTCACAGTGATTCTTCTGTTTTATTTACGGCTATGGCTGTGGTAACAAATATATTGTTATTGTATGCAGGTTATCAAGTAGGTATTCGTCCGTTTGTTGGGAAATTACCTGAATCATTTGCATCAGTTCATTTGCCTGACAAACGATTGTGGGTTCCGCCATTATTTTTAGGTATTTTAGGTATCCTTTTCGGATTATTTCCTTCGCTTTTAGATACTGCGTTGTTTCAACCTTTGTTGAACGAATTGGTTGTTGCTGACACCATTCCGCCATTAAAGTTATGGCATGGTTTTACTTTAGTTTTGTTGTTGAGTTTGTTGACTATTGGGTTAGGTTTGGCGTTGGTTTGGTTTTTAAAACCGACTTTGGCTAAAGAATTGAAATTAAAAAAGGTAAACTTTTTAGCTCCAAAATATCTTTTTAGAGGTTTTGCCAATGGTTTTCAAAAAGCAGCTTCCCTTTGGACAAACTTTTTCCAAAATGGGTTTTTGCGTAATTATATTTTAACCATTATTCTGTTTTTAAGTTTTTTGATTAGTTATTACCTGATTAATAATGTCACGTTTTCCATTGATTTTAATTCATTGTTGGATTTGACGATATATGAAGTGTCAACTTTGGTTATTATGATTGTGGCCATATTTTATGCCATTTTCACCAAGTCACGATTGGCTGCTGTTGCCGCCATGGGCGTTGTGGGTTATGCC
>JAUXNR010000714.1 GCA_030682755.1 Flavobacterium sp. | reverse complement strand
AAAAATCATTTACAGATGTAACCGGAAAATTTGATGTTGTATATCTTGAAACTGACAAGCCCATTTACATCGGTTATATTGGTTATGAAAAACAGCCTTTTGTTCTTAATTCAACTACTTATTATTCTATTTTCCTGCAACCCTATCAAGAATCGGAACAACTCTTTTCAGACAATCATGCCCACGAAAATGCCAAAAAAATTATGGCTACTGTTGTTCAAAGAAAAAACTCAAATAATCCGCAAAAAGTTATTTCAAAATTTCAATTTAAAGGGTATAATAAAACGACAATAACCGCCAATCCTGACTCTATTATTGGTAGAATTGACAGTGTTTTTAAAACCAAAAAAAATAAATTTGTTGTAGATTCTTCAGATTATAAGTTTAAAAAAATAATCAGCAAACAACACTTATTTCAAACTGAAAAAATTGCTCAGTTTCAATGGGAAAAAAATCATTTTAAAGAAACCGTAATCGGCACTAAAATGTCCGGTTTTAAAGAACCCATTTATGAAATTATTGGACTAAAATTACAATCTTATACGCTTTATGATGATAAATATGAGTTGATAGAATCAAAATATACCAGTCCAATTTCACCAACCGGCTTGAGCGATTATTCGTTTAAACTTATTGATTCCGTTGCCATAAAAAGCCGACCGGTTTATGTCATTTATTTTAAAAACAAAAAGAGAATAAACCGAAAAGGACTTGAAGGAATTTTATTTATTGATCAAGAAAATTTTGCCATTTCAAAAGCAATCATGAGGGTGCGAAGTGTCATTGATTTAACGTCCATTCATGAATATATTTTTAATCCGACTTTAAATTTGTGGCTTCCTATTGAAAATGAATTTAAAATTGTAAAAGGTAAAAATGACGACCCCATTAAAATTTTGGGTGGAACAATTATTTTTGAAGGAGAAACTAAAAACACAGAACTCACACAACCAAAATTTGCTTCAGATTTTACCTATTTGATTTCAAAAACTTCCTTTTTTGATTTTGAATATGAACCTAGATCTATTCTAAAAAATAAAGCCTTCACCATTGAAGTTTTGGAAGAAGCCTTAAAAAAAGACGAAGACTATTGGAACAACTACCGAACTCACAGTTTGAGTTATAGAGATGAAAATACTTATACCGCATTGGACAGCATCTCACTGCAACGCGGAATTGAATCTAAGTTATTATATGGCAGAAAAATAATAAACGGATATTTGCCGGTTGGTCCTTTCGATTTTGATTTAAAATATCTTTTGAGTTATAACAATTATGAAGGATTTCGATTTGGAATTGGAGGAAAAACCAACGATCGTTTTTCAAAAAAATTCAGACTCGAAGGTTATACCGCTTATGGTTTAAAAGACGAAAAAATAAAATACCAACTTGGTGGAGCCACAAGAATTGGAAAATTTTCTAACTCTTGGATTGGTGGTTCTTATACTGATGATGTGAGCGAGATTGGTAGTACGAAATTTAACATTGACAAACGGGTTTTCAAAATTTATGATCCGAGGCCCATCAACGTAAGTACTTTTTACAACCATCAAACTTGGAAGGGATTCATTGAAACTAAAATTTTTCCAAAATCGGAAAGTATTTGGCAAATTAGTCGAAGTCGTGTTACACCTTTGTTTGATTATGTATTCAATTTGAATGACAATTTATATTCAAATTATACCTTGACAACTGCTTCAGTATCGTTACAATGGAATCCATTTAGCGATTTCATGCACACGCCAAAAGGTCAATTTGAGGTTGAAAAAAGATTTCCGAAGTTCACTTTTCAATGGACACAAACCTTGCCAGATGTTTTACAAAATGATTTTTCTTTCGGAAAGATTGATGTTAGAGCAGAATATGAAAGAAAATTTCTCAACGGTCAAAAAACAGCTGTTTCTGCTCAAGGCGGTTATGCC
>JAUXNR010000705.1 GCA_030682755.1 Flavobacterium sp. | reverse complement strand
TGAATGGCGTTAGATTTTTTTAAACCTTTATTTTCACCAATCCATTTTTTCCAATAATTGGCTACAGACGCATATTTTGCAGCATATTGAATTTTTATGGCTTTATCTTTTCGCATAAATCCATCTTGAATTTTTAAAGCTACATCACGAACTTCAATTTTTGCAGGATTTAAATCATTAACAATTTGTTCCACCGCAACAGCAGGCAAATATTCTTGAGTTCTACCGGGATAACCAAAAACCATAGTAAAATCATTTTCTTGAATTCCGTTTAAAGAAACCGGAAAATAATGTTTTGGGGTGTAAGGAACATTTTCAGAAGAATAAGCAGCAGGACGATTGTTTTTATCAGCATAAATTCTAAATAAAGAAAAATCTCCTGTATGACGTGGCCAAACCCAATTATCAGTATCTGAGCCAAATTTTCCTATTGATGATGGTGGAGCCCCAACCAAACGAATGTCTTTAAAGGTTTCAACCACAAACCAAATGTATTGATTGCCATCATAAAAGGCTCGGATTCTGTTTTCTTGCCAACTTTCTTTAGGAAGCGTATTGGTTAAAGCCGAAATGTTTTCTTGAATTTTTTTCTGTTTTTCAGCTTCGTTTGAAATATTTTGTGTGTTTTCTAAAACTTTTGGAGTTACATCCTCAATTTTTACGATAAAAGTAACCACAACACCGGGGTTTGGCAACTCTTCTGACATGTTTTTTGCCCAAAATCCATTTTCTAAATAATCATTTTCAACAGTTGAATGGGATTGAATTTGACCATATCCGCAATGATGATTGGTTAAAATAAGTCCTTTTGGAGAAATTACTTCAGATGTACAGCCGTTATTAAAGTGCGGTACGGCATCTTTCATGCTTGATTTGTTAACATCATAAATGTCTTTTGCAGACATTTTCATGCCAAGTGATTTCATTTCTTTTTCATTCATTCCTTCTAATAATGAAGGAATCCACATGCCTCCTTGTTGAGCAAAAGCAGAAAATGATAGTAATACAAGCAGTAATCGTAAAAATTTCATGGTATTTAATTTTAGTTTGGAAAGGTACAATTTTTAGATAATTTGGTTTTTTATTTTAAGTTTTCATTAAGAATATAGGAAAGTATTTTGTCTGTGGCACCTTTATTCATTTGTACAAAAGTGCTGCAGATGTGACCTTTTTCATGACGAACATCGTCGTTTGAAATCAAATTTGAAAAAGCATCATTTAATTCGTTTTGGTTGGAGACAGAAATGCAGCCTTCCATATTTATAAGTGCAGTAGCTTCGGCAAAATGAGAGTAATTTGGGCCAATTACAATTGGGATACCAAAAGTTGCAGGTTCTAATAGGTTGTGAACCCCAGGATTTCCAAATCCACCACCAACGTAGGCAATGTCTGCATAGC
>JAUXNR010000704.1 GCA_030682755.1 Flavobacterium sp. | reverse complement strand
CATAGAGACTACTACAAAAATAAAAGGTATGTTATAACTTATAGTAATAAAATGAAGCGAATATTATAGATTGGAACTATTTTATAATTGGTAATGAAACAAAATTAAAAATTTATATCTGCGGTACAAGTGCTCATTTTTTTTAAATGGCATTGTGCTATTGGAGAGACTTAAGTGAATATAGTGAAGAACTGAACGTGACATAGATTATGGGATCCCTCCTACGTCGGGATGACAAACTGCGAGGAAAACTTGGTGGATTTTGATATTCTTTTTGAATTGTTAAGAAACAAACCATAACCATAAATGTTATTCAAAATTCACAACTTCCATAAATCTCAAAAAAATCAAAAAAAAAGTCCGGCGAACCGGACTTTCCTACTATAACTAACTTATTTAGAAACCAAGACCTACTGCCATAGCCGTCACTCCTACTGAGAAGCTAGACACTAAAGTTGCAGCACCGGTTGTTAAATTAATGCTGTAAACCCCTCGGTTACCATTTACGGTAAACAATCCAAATGCCATGTTGCTTGTTCCACCAATGTCAAATCCGTTATCGGCCTCAAGATTGATTCCTAACGGACCAACCGGAACTAAAACACCATCATTTGGTGGGTTTTGTGTGTATAACATATTGGTTTCGGAATCCACCACATACAAAAGTGTGGTCGTTGCCGAAGCCACATTGTTTGTGTACGCCGCACCCGTAATACTTGGTGTACCCGGATTCAAGTTGCCGTCTGTTGCCGCAACGGTACCTAGATCAGGATGCAATCTCAGGTTTTGACCCGTGTTGCTCACCAATCGAATGCGGTCTACCGTTGGGTTAAAATCAAATCCAAAAGTAGTTCCCATCAAAGCAGGAGTTAACGTGGCTCCCACTTGAGCGGTTTGTCCGTTTGACGTATTTATTGTAAGTAATCTGCTTTGATTCGTAATCGCATATAGCATTCCTTTTGCAGGACGGAAATCCAAACCAACAATCATTTCTCCGGTAGCTAATCCGTTAATATCTACTTGATTAGACATACCATTCGTAGGATTAAAACGTACTAATTTATTATCAGCCGTTGTAGCAAATGCAACAGGATTTGTTTTAAATGCTAAACTAATAACCGGTTGACCGAATGTGCCCACCCAAGTTGCTTTTCCTGACATTAAATTAATGGTGTAAAGACGAGAATTGTTGTCATTAAAAGTAACGGCCAAAGCTGTAGAATTATCAGGATTGATATCAAAATCACCCACTCCTGCAAAGTCAACAGTTAAATCGCCAACCAATTCCAATCCACCATCATTAGGCGGCGATTGAATGTAAAGTTTATTTTCTTCAAAATCAATATCATACAATTGTGTTGATGTAGCTCCTGCCATGCTGTTGGTATACGCAACCGCTCCAATACGTGGATTCATGCCTCCGTTAATGGAACCATCCGTGGCCACCACCGTACCCAATTCCGGGTGCAAACGCAAGTTTTGTCCAGACTCTGTTACCAAACGAATACGGTCAACTGTTGGATTAAAATCAATTGAAGCATTTGCTCCTGAAACTAAAGGATTCAAAGGCATATCGCTCAAGGCGGTTGCCACTCCTGAAGTTTCATGAATGAAATACAATCTTCCTGTACTTCCTAAGCCATACAATTGTCCGGTTGCAGGTCTGTAATCAATACTTGTAATCATCTCACCGGATTGCACGCCTGTAATGGTTACGGTGCTACTGGGTGCGTTTAAACTTTGAGCATTGTAAAATGCCAATTGGTTGTTGTTGGTTAAAGCTGTAAAGTTAACATTGGGAGCCATTTGCGGCATGTCTTCGTTACCGATTGGTTGAGAATCATCGTCGCTACACGCAACAAAAGCCAGACATAACATTGATGTCGATACAATTCGTCGAATTGTTTTACTTGTGTACATTTTCATGATGTTTTTATTTATAAGTTTCAATCATGTACGATGTATTTTCTATTTTGGTTTTATTTTTTTTAAAAAAATGAGAATTAACCTCTTAATTTTCTCTTTTTCAGTTTTTTAAGATTCAAAAAAAATTGAAACTATATAACTATTTAAAAAATATAAGCCTTGCAAATTCATAGAGGTAAACCAATTATTTTGATCAAACACAGCGATAAGGAAACTGAAATTGAAGAGATTTAAACAGAGAAAAGTTAATTAAAATGTAAACTAGTTAAAAGCAAATACAGATAATGAAAAGCTTTGTTATATTTGGTTTGATAGAATGGTATGAAAAAATTAAAACTCGTTTGGGAA
>JAUXNR010000699.1 GCA_030682755.1 Flavobacterium sp. | reverse complement strand
GATGTTTGCTTTTGCTCGTTGAACTGCCAATGTTTGGAATATTTCTCCAATGGCATAAAATAGCATAACTGCTACACCTTCTGGAAATTCGGCAATTGCAAAAGCACCAATTGTAGCAATACTCATTAATAGAAACTCTGAAAACACATCACCTTTTCTAATACTTTCAAAAGCTTCTTTAACAACTGGAAAACCTACCGGTATGTAGGCTAAAATATACCAACCAATTCTAACATAACCTGTAAACCAAGATTGCGGAAAATAGTTATCCAACCCAATGGCAACCATTAATAAAACGAAACTTATTATCGCTGGTAAGAACATTTGAAATGTAGATTTTTCTTCGTTTGAATGATTGTGGTCGTGTCCATCATCATCAGAATGATCTTCGGTTTTTTTATTTATTTTTTCTTCTAACGAACAACAAATTTGTTTTCCTTGTTTGTCATAAATGTGTTGATGTTCCATGCTATAAAAATTATGCGTTCAACTTTAAAATTTCTTGAATATCTTTGGGTATTTCCATTGTTCTTAAAGGTGGTACATTTGCACCACCTGTATTACCTACTGGAATATGACCAACGAATGATTTTACACCACCTACCAATAATCTTGGGATTTGACCAACCACTTCTTTAGTACTTTTTATTTTAATACCAAATTGTAACATTTTCCAGTGAACAAAGGAATGCTCATAAGGATATTTTTGCCCAATAATGTGTGCTCTCTCTAAATGAAGCCAAGCATTTTGCAAATTATCTTGCTTTAAATTGTCCTTAACCATTTCTAACTCTTTTTGATAAAAAGGAATTAGTTTATTTGGCATTTTAATATAAAACTTCATACTTATGCCTTACAACAACCGTCTAAACTTTCATAAGCTTTTGGATCTGCTTTGACTTCATCTGCATCATAACCCATTTTTGAAATAGCTTCTTTAATTGTTTGAAGGTTTGTTTTTTTTGAGTTGTAATAGATTGTTAAAGTCATTGCTTTATCATCTAACTCATACATTTTTACACCTTTAATTTTCAATATTTCTTTATCAAATTTTTGCCCACACGTTTCACATTCTTTACAATGGTCGCAATGTAAAAAGGTTTTGATTACCGCTTTTTGGGTTGTTTTTTGAGCTGAAACAAAATTTGAAAAGAAAAATAATGATACAACT
>JAUXNR010000697.1 GCA_030682755.1 Flavobacterium sp. | reverse complement strand
CAAACATCAACAACACATAAATTTGGTTAGAAAAATCGTGGGTGCCTTTTTTATGCATTTTTATGATTTTTTTGACGTATTCCGGATTTATAATATTATGCTTGCTGAGGTTTTCTGCAGATAAGATTTCATCGAGATAGGCAGAAAGGTCTTTTTTGGCCCATTCCCCAAAAGGAACATTGAAACCATGTTTTTTCCGGTAGAGGATATCATTGCCGAGATATGGTTCCATTGATTTTTTTACAATAATTTTCCCCTGGCGACCTGAGATTTTCAATCGATCGGGAAGCTGGGCCGAAAATTCTGCCAGACGGTAATCAAGAAAAGGGACCCTTGATTCGATGCTATGTGCCATCGACATACTGTCAACTTTCTTTAGCATTTCATCAGGTAAGGTTGTTTTGATATCTCCTAACTGTCGCTTGAATAATCGGCTTCCGGGAGTTTTATCGTTATAATATTTTTTGAAAACATTATTAGAGTCATAGCCGGCAATTTCACCAAAGAAATCTTTGGAAAAAAGCATGGATTTCATACTTGAATCGAAATAGCTAAACTCCGAAATAAATGCATCATCCCTGTTTTTGGAAACAATTTTGAAAAAATCCCTTGCTTTTCGACTATTCGTGGCAAATTTGCTTTCTCCTGCCATTGCTGTTAAAGATGTTGACCAAAGCAGCATTTTACGTGCAAATAGTGGCATTTTTTCAATTTTGTCGAACCTTTCATCATGCGAATAACGGAAAGGATATCCTGCAAAAAGTTCATCGGCTCCATCGCCCGAAAGGGCCACAGTAACATGTTCGCGTGTCATTTTCGATAAATAATAAATTGCAAAAGCCGAGCTTACAGCAAATGGTTCGTCGAAATGCCAAGCGAGTTTGGGTAAAATATCAAGAAAATTTGCTGATAAATTAAACTCGGTATGTATGGTCTTATATTGATCGGCAATCTGTCGGGCATATTTGCTTTCGTCAAAATCACCGTGGTTCTTAAAAGCAATTGAAAAAGTGTTGATATCCTTGATCCCACTTTTTGCCATCATTGCCACTACTGCCGAAGAATCGACACCACCACTTAAGAAAGCACCTAAGGGAACATCGCTTATCATGCGAATCTTTACCGCATCAGTAAACAATTCCATGAAACGCTCATAGTAATATTGGTCGGATTGAACTGCTGCTTCATGATATTCTAAATCCCAGTATTTTTCGATTTTAAAATCCTTTCCACGGATAATAATTTGATGACCGGGTTCTAATTTTTTAATATTTTGATAAATGGTTTTTGGTGCAGGAATCGACATAAAAGAAAAATAATCAGAAATTGCTTCTTTATCGATATCGGTATTAACATTTTCGTGTTGTAAAATGGATTTTATTTCTGATCCCCAAAGGAATTTTTCTTCATCACGATAATAGTGAAATGGCTTGACACCTAAGCGGTCGCGTACTGCAAACAGTATTTGTTTCCGGCTGTCCCAGATAACGAACGAAAACATC
>JAUXNR010000688.1 GCA_030682755.1 Flavobacterium sp. | reverse complement strand
CACCACATCGAAATGGGTTTGTCATTTGCTAAACCTTCAACTAAACCGTTCATTAAAGGTCCGTGATGCGATTTTTTGATTTTCAAAACCACATTGGTACTATCCTTAACTTTGATTGTTTTTTCTGAAAGTTGATAGTTTTTAAATCCTTCCGAAGTTTGGTATTGATTTTCATTTTCAGGATTGTTGGTTTCCAAAAACAAGTCCATATCATCGTTTTCAAACATGGTTAAACCGTATGCATACTCACGATTGTGACCCAAAAGCGGAAAAGGTGTTCCGGCTAAATAATAACCGTACATTTCATAATCTGGTGTTACGATATGAGCTTCATACCAAGTGGCAGGTTGCGAAAAACCTATGTGTGGATCATTGGCAAACAACACTTTGCCACTTTTGGTTTTTTGAGGACCAACCACCCAACTGTTACTTCCGATAAACGAAGGTATAGGTGAATTTTCTAATAAGGAAGTGACTGATTTTGAAATTTCTGCATACGCTTCTGATTTACCTTTGAAACTTTTTAGTTTCGTATGAGCTAAAGAGCCATCGATGCCAAAATCTTTGAGATACTCCATTCCTAATTCATCCCGAATATCGGTGAGTAATGGATCTGTTTTTTGAGCCATTGCAAAACTGAAAGACATGTATCCGAAAATATTATAGACATCTTTGATGGTAAATTTTTCTTTATTAACCCCTACCAATTGAAACTCGATGGGTGTTGGACCTTCTTCCAGAAATTGATTGATTCCATCAAGATAGGCCAACGTTAATTGATAACTTTCACTGTTTTTGTCTAGTTGAGCAATCGCTTTTTCGGAATCTTCATCAATGCCTAAACCAGCAAAAAATTTATCATTTTTAAGCATTACCGAACCGAAGATTTCGGATAGTCTTCCGGGAGCAATGCGTCGCATAAGTTCCATTTGCCACAATCGGTCTTGAGCATGTACATAACCCAAAGTAGTCATAGCATCTTTTTGAGATTGTGCATAAATATGCGGAATTCCATATTCGTCAAAATAAACGGTGGTTTCTTTTTGGATGGAATTTAATACCACTTCTCCATCATATTTTGGTTTAAGATAAAAGCCATAAATCAAAATAAAAGCTACAACTAGAACAAAAATCAATAAAACGGAAAGTGCAATTTTTTTAAGAAGTCTCATAAAATAAAAAATCAATAGACAAATATAGTAGAATATTTGTCTATTGATAATGTTGTAATTGGCAGAAATTTTTAATTTCCTCTGCCTCCACCAGTCCTAGAATTTGATGGAGGATTAGTTGTACTTCTTTGTGCAGGTGGCACTTTTCTATTTTGTTGTCTGATTTGTTGGGTTCTCTCTCTAACCGCACGAGCATCTGGCTGTGGCAATCTTGTGTTTGAACGAGTTTCTGCTGGAACAGCTCTAGGTGCTGCAGGTGTTGTGGCTCTGGTTCCGATATTAGTTTGATTTCTAACAGGTGGCGTTGTAGTTGCTCTTGTTCCAGTATTATATGGTTGTTGAGCAGTTGAGCCTCTTGTCCCTTGAGCAGATGACGTACGAGGTCTAGTTGGTGCATAATGATTACCATGTTGCCCCCTTCTTCCAATTGTTTGTTGAGCTGGCCATTGATTTCCAACCGCATATTGTTGTCTATGTATATTAAAATTATGATAAGGAGAAGGTCCATAATAATCCATTAACCCAACTTTGTAAGTATGGTATAAATCAAAATGTCCGTAATGACTGGGTAAATAATATGCACTTACCCATCTGTTACCTCTTGGATAAATAAACATAGAAGAATGAACATCATAATAAACCATCATATCCGGAAAATAATAATATCTGACTTGATCATATCCCATCGGCCCCCACATTGGAGGTGGTTCAGGCTGTGAAACAACTGAAGGGCGATTTGGGGCACACATTGTGAACAAAATCGAAATGGAAGCTAATAGTATTAAATTTTTGATCTGCATAATTTCATTTTTTATTGTGGTAATTTATAGTATTTCAATTATTATTCCAAAATACGGAATTTATTGCTTTTTTTAAAGTTACTATTTTACAAAAGCAACTCCAATTTTAACCTCATATTTTAGTTTAACATTAACTTTTTTACCAATGCAACTGGATCATTATATAAAGAAAAACCCCAAAGCAGCTATTTACTATTTTGGGGTTATTTTATTGTATTGAATTATTAATTTCTGGGAAATATAATTTTCTCTCCTACATTCATTTTATTGTTTTTGGCTAAAACACCACACATGTGAAATAACATTCGTGCACCAACGTTTCCGTCCCAGTCATCATTTTCTCCAGGTGCAACTTCTACTAAATCAAAACCGATGATTTCTTTATCAGTTTCTGCTAGACGACTCAATAAATAAGCCGCTTGTTCAAACGAAAATCCGCCCGGAACCGGAGTTCCTGTGTTTGGGCAATACCAAGGATACATACCGTCAATATCAAAACTAATGCAAACTTTTTGAGGTA
>JAUXNR010000684.1 GCA_030682755.1 Flavobacterium sp. | reverse complement strand
TTAGTGTTAGTTTACTGATTTCATAATCCCTTTCATTTAACTTAAAAACGAATTCACTACCATTAAAAGATATTGAATTTTTAACAATGGAATTATTAAAAATATCAATAAATCCAGAAACAACAGATTGACTATCCATGTTTACTTTCATTTAAAAATTGACTATTAATTTTTGCAGCTAATTGTTTACTATAAATGATAATTGAATCCTCTGTTACTTTGACTTCATCATCATTAATTTTATTATAATTAACATTTAACTCAATACCATCAATTTTAGCTTTAATGGTTATCAAACCTCTCCATTTTCGTGTATTTTTTTGAAATTCATTATCTAGAACATATTGTTTATCTCTTGCATAATCTGCTATCTTATTAATATTATCCTCTCCATATAAATATTTACTTAAGTCTAATATGTTTATGGTTTTTAAAGGTTTAGAATAATCATATATGGCTTTTTGAAAATCTCCCAAATCTTTAAATTTTGGCAAACCATTTTCATCTAATGGAATATCAATTGCTTTAATTATTTTCATCAGATTTTCAGTATTAACTATACTTTTAATGAGGTCACCAGCATTTACCCATTCTTTAAAGTAACCAGATACTTCACCATCTTGTTGAGTTGTAATTAATGCTATATAGTTTTTTTTGTCGTTTTCATTTTCACTACTTTGATAATATTTAATATTCAACCTGAAAGCCATCGCTATTTTATCAATATTTATATTTTCAGTGTTATTTAATACGTAAATGTCACCTTTCTTTACAACATTGAGTCCTCCTTTTTTTCTCAATAATACAACAGAGATATACCTATCATTACTAATTTTATAATCGATAAATAGGTAAAATCCTCCTGTTGGAAATGGTTTATTTTCAATTTTTTCCTTTAATTTATCTAAAGTTTTTGAAAATAATATAAAAGTTTCGTCGTCAGATTCGTCAAGTGATAAATATTCATTTAAACCATTTGAAAAATCATTCTCATTTTTTTCTTTGAATTTTGTATTCTTTAAGCTTGGGCTTCCAGAAATAGATTTATGTATTTCTTCTGCTAACATAACTGAAAATCCATCTGTTTTAGAAACTTGATTTGAAAAATCAATTTTTGCCTCATTAATATTTTTTTCTTTGTCAAGAAAATGAATGATGTATCTATTTACTTTTACTTCGTTCTTCATTTTTTTTATTTTAACTGTTTTTCTAATATATTAATCTCCTCCTCACTCAACCCATACAACTCGTAAACCATCAAATCAATCTCGCATTCCATAAAACTTGAATCTGAAGTACGGCCTATTTTTTATTTTAACTGTTTAACAATAGCGTTAAACATTAATAATACAAAATAAAATGGCTAAGATAACTAGCGATTATAGCTATTCATTACGGAAATCCGTAATTCTAAAAAATAAAAAGGAGTTTACCCACCACCCGGCAGGAATTGTTTTTGGAATTGCCAAGATAGCAAAAAAAGCAATAGCAAAACCCAAAGAACTAAAAGAATCAAAAAAACAAAATAAACTAAAAAAACTCAGAGAAACATTGTGCCATCTTTTGTGAAACTTTTTGCTCCAAAAAACCAAAAGAATCAAAAAATCAAAAAACTAAAAGAATAAATAAACACAATCGTTCCACAATAGAAGTCCTTTCGTCCCAATAACAAAAAAATAGTGTTATTAGTATGTCCACATCGTCTCCAATAACGTAACTATACCGTCCCATCTCCGTAGATAATTCGTATATGCTCCATAAATGCTCCTTGAATACAAAGTAATTATCTGCTTAGTGCCTTATTTTCTTAGTGGCAAATCAGACCGGTAATCACTTTGTTACTTCCCAATACAAAAATTAGCAAAAATATTCCCCAACAGCTCATCATTCGTCACTTCACCCGTAATTTCACCAAAGTGGAATAACGCTTCACGAATATCAATCGCCATTAAATCAGCACTGATTCCCGACTCCAAGCCCCATTTTACTTTTTGGATTTCTTCCAAGGCTTTTAAAAGCGAGTCATAATGACGGGAATTGGTCACAATGGTTTCGTTGTTTCGCAAGGCTCCCGTGTTGACAAAAGAGAGGAGAGTTTGCTTGAGTTCGTCGATGCCTTCTTTGTTTTTAGCAGAGATGAAGAGGGTTTGCTGTTGTTTGTTGTCCGTTGTCTGTTGTCTGTTTTCTGTTGTCAGTTGTGCCTCTAACAATCGTATCATGTCAGGTGTCAGTAAGTCTTTCTTATTAATAATGGTGAGCAGCGTTTTATGGGGGTACTTGTTTTTGATTTGTTCAATATCATTTTTCAATTTATCAACGGATAACTGAGAACCGACAACGGACAACGAATCCCTGATAACTGACAACTGAGAACTGTCGACCAAATACACCACCACCTGTGCCTGCTCTATCTTTTCAAACGTCTTTTTAATTCCGATGCTTTCCACATGGTCCGTCGTTTCCCGAATACCGGCCGTATCAATAAATCGGAAACCAATGCCTTCAATGACCAATTCGTCTTCGATGGTATCGCGAGTGGTTCCCGCTATGTCGGAAACAATCGCTCGTTCTTCGTTCAACAAGGCATTCAATAGGGTGGACTTGCCCACATTGGGCTCACCCACAATCGCAATAGGAATGCCGTTTTTTATCACATTGCCCACGGCAAAGGAATCAATCAAGCGTTGCAACACAAAGGCAATACGCGTCAGCAAATCCTTAAACTGCGTTCGGTCTGCAAATTCCACATCTTCTTCGGCAAAGTCCAATTCCAATTCAATCAACGAAGCAAAGTTCAAAAGCTCTTGCCGTAACTGTGCAATTTCGGAACTGAAACCTCCACGCATTTGCTGCATGGCAATTTGATGCGACGCCTCATTGTCTGACGCAATCAAATCGGCTACCGCTTCGGCTTGTGACAAATCCAACTTTCCGTTCAAAAAAGCACGTAAGGTAAACTCACCGGCTTGTGCCATTTTGCACCCCTTACGAAGCAAGAGTTGGATAATTTGCTGTTGGATAAAAACAGAACCGTGGCATGATAGTTCAATCACATCTTCGCCCGTATAGGAATTCGGATTCTTAAATATAGAAAGTAAAACCTGGTCATACACCTTAGTGCCGTCAACGATATGTCCCAAGTGAATTGTATGTGTCTTTTGCAATTGTATCTCTTTTCCGGAAACCGATTGAAAGACACTCGCGGCAATAGGAATAGCCTCCTTACCCGAAAGTCTGATAATTGCGATAGCTCCCGCTCCGGAGGGTGTTGCTAACGCCACAATAGTTTCATTTGAAATCATATCGTAATTTTTTTTACAAAAGTACTACTTTTTATTGGCTCTTCTTTATCAGAAAAGGAGTCGTGAAGCGAGTTACTTGGAACTCATAAAGTTGTGTTACTTCTGATAAATATCATGTATTTTTTGGATTAGAATGCGTAACTTTACCTTACAAAGTAAATAACTAAAGTCATGAAACGTATTTTATATCCCACCGATTTTTCTAAAGCCTCACTCAATGCATTTGTGTATGCCTTGAAATTAGCTGAGGTAACCAAAAGTGAGTTGTTTGTCTTACACGTATATGAGTTGCCACAGTTGCACATGGGTGGCATGCCCAACACACTAAAAGAAGTGTATGACAGCATTGAATTGGAAAACTTTGAAAACCTAAAAGACCAGGTTCCGGTTCTCAGAAAAATAGCAGACGAGCACCAGTTGGGTCATATAAAAATGAGTCACATCCTTAAACACGGTGATTTGATTTGGGCCATTACCAATGTGGTAAAAGCTGAAAACATTGATTATGTGGTGATGGGTACCAAAGGGGCCAGCGGTTTAAAAGAAACGTTCTTGGGTTCCAACACAGGTTCTGTGATTACAGAAACGGAAGCCATTGTGATTGGAGTTCCCGAAGAAGCTACTTTTAAAGGCATAAAAAACATTGTATTCACCACCCGTTACCGTGAGAAAGACATTATCGCTTTGAAAAAAGTAATTAAACTCGCCAACGCCTTTGGAGCTAAAGTACATTGCTTGTATATCAAAACACCAAAATCTGAAGTAAAAGACGTGGTCTTCCAAGATTGGAAGCTCCTTTTTAAAGATGACGAAGTGGTTTTTCACACCGTTGAAAGCAGTAATGTTAAAGAAGCCATACTTGAATTTACCGAAGAATATGATGTGGATTTGGTAGCCATGTTGAATTATAAACGCGGCTTTTTTGAAGAATTGTTTAGCCAAAGTTTGACACAAAAATTGTCTTTTCACGTGAAGGTGCCGCTTTTGGCTTTGCATGAAAACATCTTATAAGGATAATTGGGATCTTGTTTAACCTTTTAGGGGTTTTCATTTTAAATTTTTTTAACCACATAGATACATAGG
>JAUXNR010000678.1 GCA_030682755.1 Flavobacterium sp. | reverse complement strand
GATTAAATTTAAAATAATCGACTACTTTTATAAACTCACTCATTAAACTGAATTAAAACCCAGCCAAAGAAATGGCTGGGTGGGTTTAAATTATTTATTCTTTATTCATTTCTCGCTTTATGGCTTCCAAAGATATTTGAGCCACAACTTGTCTGTTTTTACCGGCTGTAGTCAGTTGTAGGTTTCCGTTGTTAATATCAATATTCTCTATTAACCTTGCTCCTTCAGGTAATTCTACTGGATTTGTGGTCTCCGAAGGACCGCCAATCAATGCATCTGGGTTAGTTATAAAACCGAGCTCATTATCATCGTTACAAAAACTTCCCAAATTATCCTCGTAGTCTTCGCTATCACAGGAACAAGGAAGGGCCTTCTCCACTTTTAATCCAATACTGTCAGCCTGCAAAATTGTTAATGCCGTAGGTACACGTTGTCTCCATGGTTTACCTACTTTTTTACCCGTAGGTGAACGTAATTCATCAATCAATGATAAAAACAATGGATCACCAATTACCGGCACTTCGCCGCCGTTCCATATCCTGCCGGTTTGTAAATAAAAATTAACAGCCTCTTCAAAACCGGGACGCACTGTAACAATAACCCTAGCCATACCGGAACGTAAGAACTGTCTAAAGAGAGGATCTAAATTCTCCTCCGTAAAGGCTTGTTTCCAATCTTCACGTTTACCCCAGTAAAATGGATAAAAGTTATATGACATGATATCCCACTCAAAAGCCTGCTCAATGAATTTTACAAAAGAAGCATACTGGTCTAATGTTCCATTCACATTAACTTCATAATTTGTAAAATTTCCTCCCCTAGTTAAATTTGTCTTTCCATAAGTCAAAGTGGCATTTGGATTTTGATCTATTAAATAGGAAATACAATTTTTCTTTAAAACACTTGATACTATTTCAAGATACAATAAAGGATGTGTGGTTTTCTCATCAGAAGTAGTATCATTATTTGGCTGTACCAATTCGTCATACAACTTCTTGGCTTCTTCATAAGCTGCTATGATTTTGTTAAAACATTCCGATCGCCAATAAGTAGCCGCTTCATTTGTTAACTCACACTCTGCACGAAGTGTACCATGAATTATT
>JAUXNR010000676.1 GCA_030682755.1 Flavobacterium sp. | reverse complement strand
ACTATGTTGAATTAATAAAAATTGAACGCAGAATAAAAAAATGGATTTCTGATAATGACAACATAATCACTATCACCGGGCATACTCACAGACCAAGATTTCCAAACGCTAACGATAATTCTATTAATTATTTTAACGACGGAAGCTGTGTTCACCCAAGAAGTATTACCGGAATAGAAATTGTTGAAGGCACAATATCTTTGATAAAATGGTTCATTGACACAAAAACTGACGGTACTTTACAAATTGTTCGCGATTGCTTAGAAGGTCCGGTTTTATTAACAGATTATCAAAAAAAGCAATAATGAAAAAATCTATTATTTTATTTCTTTGTGCGATACTCTCAGTTAGTTGCTCAAACGAAAATGAAACACCACCTGTTATTCAAAATCCAGTTAGAAATTTAAGTTATCTGGCTTTGGGTGATAGTTATACCATTGGACAAAGTGTTTGCGAAAGCTGCCGTTTTCCGGCTCAATTACAAGATAGTATAAAAAACTATTTATCTTCTTCTGATAACATTTCTTTAAAAATTGTGGCACAAACTGGCTGGACCACAACCAATTTAAAAACCGCTATTGCAACCGAAAATTTAAACGCAACATATGATTTGGTTACCCTGTTAATTGGTGTTAACAACCAATATCAAAACAAGCCATTTGAGTTATATGAAACAGAATTTCAGGAACTTCTTCAAACGGCAATTACATTAGCAAAAGGAAATTCAAATCATGTTATTGTGGTTTCCATTCCGGATTATGCTTTTACACCATTTGGCCAATCCGGGTCAAATCCTGAAAATATCTCAAACCAACTGGATAATTATAATTTATTTGCAAAAAATCATGCGGAATCTTTGGGAGTTACCTTTGTGAATATTACAGACATAACTAGAGAAGGATTGAACAACCCCGCTTTGGTTGCCTCAGATAATTTACATCCTTCTGAATTGGCATATACTAAATTTGTGGAAAGGTTGTTGCCTTTTGTAAAGCAAAAAATTAATTTGCCATAATGTTAATTTTTTTTTTGATTAAGCATCTTGATACTTCAAATTAAAATAACTATCATTTTTGGATAGAATAATATCGTACTTGATTAAAAAATTAACAGTAAAATTTTTCATAATACTATTTTACTGAAAAAACTTATGATTTTTAACATTAAAATTCAAATTCAAACATTGCATAATTGAACAAAAATCTTTTCTTTTCAATCTCAATAATTAATTTGTCATTTCGATTTATAAAAGTGAAAAATGAACAAATTAATTAATTTTTTAACTCAATCTTAATTATACAATGAAAAGTAACTTTACAATTCCTTTTATTTTCGCATTTTTAGTTTTACCATTTGTTGTAATGGCTCAAAATAAAAATAATAATGCTCCAAAAGTATTTGGAAAAACTATTGAATCTGTTAATCCTGAAACAGGATTAATTAAATGTGTTTCTTCTGAATACGAAAGTTTTTTAACCAAAAACAATCCTGACAGAGCAAACACAGAAGCCTTTGAAGCATGGATTGCACCACAGATTGCAAAAATCAAAGCAGGCCGTCAAAACGGCAGAAATACTAATGTAGTAATAACAATTCCAGTTGTTGTTCACGTAATACATAGTGGACAAGCAATTGGAACAGGAAGAAACATTTCAGACGCAAGAGTTCAATCTCAAATTACTGTTTTGAATCAAGATTTCAGAAGAATGATGGGCACTCCAGGTTTCAACACAAATCCAGTAGGAGCAGATGTTGAAATTGAGTTTTGCTTAGCTCAAACAGGGCCTGATGGCCAAGCAACTAATGGTATTAATCGAGTAAATTTAGGAAATACAATCTGGAATAGTACCAATGTTGAAACTATCTTAAAACCTCAAACACAATGGAATCCTAATCAGTATTTTAACATTTGGGTTTGTCAATTTGGCGGAGATTTGAATGATGTTTTGGGTTATGCTCAATTTCCTACTGCATCAGGATTAGGGGGAATGCCTTCAGATGGTGGGTCAGCTTCAACAGATGGTGTGATCATTGAATGGAGAGCATTTGGAACCTCAACATTATCTCCGGGGACTTATTTTACAGGAACAGACAGAGGAAGAACAACTACTCATGAAATTGGTCACTCGTTTGGATTACGTCACATCTGGGGGGATAATGATTCTTGTACTGTAAACGCTACAGATAGTTTTCAAGATTATTGCCCTGACACCCCAGCAGCAAGTCAACCAAATTTTAGTTGTACTGCCGGACTAGACTCATGTCCTTCATCACCTGGTCTTGATATGACAGCAAACTATATGGATTATTCAATTGATACTTGTATGAATATATTCACGCTTGACCAAAAAAACAGAATGCAAGCCGTTTTAGTTAATTCACCAAGGCGAAATACTTTTAACTCTCTATTTTGTAGTGTTGGGCAAACCTATCAATATAATGGACGATTACGAATGGACCCCATTGTTGTGTCTGATTGTAACACAACCTTTTTAGCTTCTTTTATTTTAACTAATACAGGTACCGTGACAATGACTTCAGCAGTAATCTCCTATTCAATAGACAATGGCCCAGTACAAAACTATACATGGACAGGTTCATTGCCTACAAATGCTCAAGCATCAGTTTTTTTACCTTTGTTAACAGCATCACCGGGTAATCATGTTTTTAATGCAAACATTTCAACTATTAATGGATCTAACGCAGACCAATTTAGTTTTAACGATACAATAAATGAACCTTTCAAAATTGCAGGAAGTTATTCAACTGCACAAGTTACATTACAAATTCAACGAGATGTATATGGGTCTGATACAACTTGGTCTTTTGTGAATGTAACTACAGGCACAACATTAGCCTCAGGAGGGGGATATACTGACACAAACACTTTCTTACCAGAATTAATTACTGTAAACGTACCTGTACAATTAAACAACTGTTATACATTTACTATTAACGATTCGTTTGATGATGGTATATGTTGTGATTACGGCCCTGGATATTACAACATATTAACCGCTGAAGGAGTTATTATTGCAACCGGAGGAAACTTTACAACTACTGAATCTGTTTCTTTTAACAATGTTGCTTTAAATGTAAACGACAATAACTTATTACAATCAATAAAATTATATCCAAACCCAACGTCAGGTAATTTGACAATTGCAATGCCTGATACAACTATTTTACCTAATCAGTTTGTGATTTATAACACATTAGGTCAAGTGATGGCTATTCAAAAAATCAGTACAGAATCTGACTTAACATTTGATACTTCATCCATAAGTTCTGGAGTATATTTCATCAAAGTAATGACAGATACCAATTCAAAAACGTTACAGTTTATTAAGAAATAATCTGAGTTTTATTTAGAATTAAAAAGCGAGAAGTTTTAAACCTTCTCGCTTTTTTTATTGCTCTGGAGCAATTTGTATTTCTAAACCTTCTATTTCTTGATTGATATGGATTTGACATCCTAATCTGCTGTTTTCTTGAACATGATAGGCTTCCCAGAGCATGGCTTCTTCATCAGGTGATTTTTCAGGCAAAGGTACTTCATTTAAAATATAACATTGACAAGAAGCACACATGGCCATGCCACCACATATTCCTATTGTACCTTCCTCTGCCAATTCAAAAGCACGAATCACTTCCATGAGGTTCATGTTCATGTCTGTTGGAGCTTGAACTTCGTGTTGTACTCCGTTCCGGTCTGTTATTTTGATGAGGATGTCTTGTGGCATTTTACTTTTCTAAATATTCCAACAAATACTTTTTCAAAACATCATTCTGATTCAATTCCTTATCAAATCGTGCAGAAAGCTCGATATTGTCCTTAATTATCTTTTTTAGATTTTTTTTATTTAGATTTAAAAAGTCACCATTATATAAACTCAAGATTTTGAATCCGCCAGTACGAAAAAGTGGATTTGTTACGAGAATAGATTCATATGCACATTCGAAAACACAATATGTGTCAATATGGTCTACTTTAAAAAAACTCAGATAATTGAGTAAAGTTGGAGTGTTACATACAATATAAGCATTTTTCCCATCGCAAAAGCCGAATACATTCCCAATATTTTCACTCATTTTCGAGGGGAAATCAACTCTGTAAATTCTTATAGTGCTTCTGTCTCCTATAGAGCCATATTTAGAAACCTCTGAAATGACTTTAAAGTCTATAACTATTGACGGATTGTTATCCCTAAATTCCTCAAAAGTTCTATATATTCCTGCTTTTTTTATAGAATCAGAAACTATTGGATATTGAGCATGAATTTTGGCAACTCCTAAAAACAAAATGATTAAAATTAGTTTTTTCATTTGATTTCTTTTTTTTTAAATTTCTACTCTTTTTTTATTGTTCTATACCTGATAAATCTTTATGATTGTCTAAAAGAGTAGTAAGAAATCTAAAAAATCACTATTAAATAGATTCGGCATGTTTTCTTGACGTTATTATGGTTCTATTCAGTTTTTGGTTCGGTCTTGAATTATAAATTGAATTAATAATATCACATGCATAATTCAAACGCTATAAGGTAGTTTTATCATTGTAAAACGTAACATGGTTGGTTATCTGCTTCTTCAAATGTTAATTTAGAAGCAATCCTTCCATCCATTTTTATAGTATCTATGTACACAAATATAAAAAATTTATTCAATCGATTTAACAACTGCTTTTTCTGCTTCTTTTCGTGTTCCATCAAAACCATCTACTCCGGAAACTGTGGTATATTTTAAAACATACTTTTTACCGGGGTTTAATCTGTTATAAACACTTTGACACATTAAAGTAGCCTCATGAAATCCGCACAAAATCAATTTTAATTTTCCGGGATACGTATTGACATCTCCAATGGCATAAATTCCTTCAATATTGGTTTGATAATCTAATGCATTATTCACTTTAATAGCATTTTTTTCGATTTCTAAACCCCAATTTGCAATAGCACCCAACTTTGGCGTGAGTCCAAATAACGGAATAAAATAATCGGTTTCCACATTCATTCTGGCACCATTTATTTCTATATCAACAGACTCAATTCGTTCAGAACCCTTAAAACCAACCACTTCAGCTGGTGTAATCAATTTTATTTTACCTTCATTTTTTAATTCTTGTACTTTTTCTACGGAATCTAGTGCTCCTCTGAACTCGTTTCTTCTGTGAACCAAAGTCACCTCTGAAGCTACATCTGAAAGAAAGATACTCCAATCCAAAGCAGAATCACCTCCGCCAGAAATTACAATTTTTTTATCTCTGAAAAGTTCAGGGTCTTTTACAAAATATTCAATACCACGCCCCTCTTTTTCATAAAATTCAACATCTTTCAACAAAGGTTTTCTGGGTTCAAAAGTTCCTAATCCTCCTGCAATGGCGATGGCTTTTGCTTGATGTTTTGTTCCTTTATTTGTGGTGACTATAAAACTTCCATCTTCTAATTTATCAATTGTTTCTGCTGTTTCTCCCAAAGTAAATCCGGGTTGAAACTGTTTGATTTGTTCCATCAAATTGGTAACTAAATCACCTGCTAAAACTTCAGGATATCCCGGGATATCATAAATAGGTTTTTTAGGATAAAGCTCTGCCAACTGACCTCCTGGTTGAGGGAGAGCATCAATTAAATGGCATTTTAATTTTAATAGACCAGCTTCAAAAACGGTAAAAAGCCCTGTCGGGCCAGCACCAATAATGAGTATATCTGTTTGTATCATTTTTTTTAAGTTGCTGAGGTTCTGAGTTGCTAAGATTCTGAGTAACTGAGTTTATATTTTATTTTGCGAAAGTAGCATTTCTTTTTTCTTATGACTATGATATTTGTCAGTTTGCATAGTTTGCGTGAGGGATAGCAGCGGCATCCCCCGATTTTTTATCGGGGATATAGCGGATAGCCCGACCCGTAGCTTGCGGAGGGGCATGCCCAAAAAAAATTAGGCTACGTTTTCAACGGTTTCAATTTGTGGCACATATTTTTTAATGGTAGTTTCTACTCCCGCTTTAAGGGTCATTTGATTCACACTACATCCCACACAAGCACCTTCTAATCGAACTTTTACATGTTTATCATCTAATACGTCAATTAGAGAGATATTGCCTCCATCTGATTCCAAAAAAGGACGGATTTCATCTAACGCTTTTTCAATTCCTAGTCTAATTTCTTCTTTTGTCATTATTTCTTATTTACAGCTGAACATCCAGCC